>JBJMQJ010000071.1:0-17865 GCA_045802765.1 Myxococcales bacterium | reverse complement strand
TGACCGTCCGGACGCGCCTGCCTCACGAAGACCTGGGACACGGCGCGAGCATAGCGGTGGACGGCGCGTGCCTGACGGTGGTGGAGCGCAAGGACGGTGGTTTTTGCGCCGACGTGACCGTCGAGACGCTGCGCAGGACCACGCTGTCCGATCGCCGGCCCGGAGATGCGGTGAACCTGGAACGTCCGCTCGAGCTGGGCCAGCGGCTCGGCGGGCACCTGGTGCTGGGGCACGTCGACGCGGTAGGTCGCATCCGCAGCCGCGAGCAAGCCGGAGAGGCGATGCGGGTGGTCGTCGAGATGCCGCGCGAGCTGCTCCCGCTGGTGGTGGAAAAGGGGTCGGTGGCGCTCGACGGCATCAGCCTGACCGTGAACGAGCTGGTCGGGGAGGACGCAATCTCGCTGATGCTCATTCCGGAAACCTTGCGCGCGACCAGCTGGGGCAAGAAGCGCCCCGGCGACCGCGTGAACGTGGAGGCGGACATCCTCGCCAAGCACGTCGCGCGCCTCCTCCAGACGCAGCGGAGCCGGACGTGACCGAGATCGAGCGGGTCGAGCGCGCCTTGGAAGAGATCCGGCAAGGCCGGATGGTGATCCTCGTCGACGACGCGGAGCGCGAGAACGAAGGCGATCTCGTCGTGGCGGCGGAGCACGTCACGCCTGAAGCGATCAACTTCATGGCCAGGCACGCCCGTGGGCTCATCTGCCTGAGCTTGACCGAAGACCAGGTGAAGCGGCTCGGCCTTCCCATGATGGTGCAGGACAACGAGAGCACCTACGCGACCGCGTTCACGGTGAGCATCGAGGCGGCCCGCGGAGTGACCACCGGGATCAGCGCCGCCGATCGCGCCACGACCATCCGGGCGGCGATCAACCCCGACGCGAAGCCCAGCGACGTGGTCCGCCCCGGGCATGTCTTTCCGCTCAAGGCGCGCAAGGGAGGGGTACTGGTCCGGGCCGGCCAGACGGAAGGGTCGCTCGACCTGGCGCGCCTCGCCGGCCTGAACCCGGCCGGCGTCATCTGCGAGGTGATGAACGACGACGGCACCATGGCGCGCATGCCGGATCTGGAGAAGTTCGCCGAGAAGCACGGGCTGTTCATCCTGAGCGTCGGGGACGTCATCCACTACCGCATGCAGCGCGAGCGCCTGGTGCGCCGCGCCGCCGAGGCCCGCGTGCCCACCGAGCACGGGGGCGAGATGCGCTGCATCGCCTACGAGAACGACGTCGATCAGCTCAATCACGTGGCGTTCGTGAAGGGCACCTGGCAGCCGGACGAGCCGGTGCTGGTCCGCGTCCATTCGAAGTGCCTCACCGGCGACGTCTTCGGGTCGCGCCGCTGCGACTGCGGCCCGCAGCTCCATCGCGCGCTGGAGATGATCGACCAGGCGGGCAAGGGCGTGCTGGTCTACCTCGACCAGGAGGGCCGCGGCATCGGGCTCGCCAACAAGCTGCGCGCCTACAACCTGCAGGACGAGGGCCACGACACCGTCGAGGCCAACCAGAAGCTCGGTTTCAAGGCCGACCTGCGCGACTACGGCATCGGTGCGCAGATCCTCTGGGACTGCGGCGTGCGCAAGATGCGCCTGATGACCAACAACCCGAAGAAGATCGACGGGCTCAAGCAGCTCTACGACCTGGAGGTGGTGGAGCGCGTGCCCATCGAGGTCGGCCATTCGGAGGACAACGCGGAGTACCTGCAGGTGAAGCGCGACAAGATGGGCCACCTCCTCTCGCTCGTCGGCGAGCAGAAGAAGTAGAGCGGCGGCCCGCAGCGCGAGCTCGCCACACCCATGTCGACCCACGCGCCCAGACCGGAAGCCGCCCAGACCGCCAAGGGAATGCGCTTCGCGCTTTGCGCGACGCGCTGGAACGTGGAGATCGTCGAGCAGCTCCTCGCCGGCGCGCGCAACGCGCTCGAGGAGCGCGGAGCGGAGGAGATCCGCGTCCTGCGCTGCGCGGGCGTGTTCGAGCTGGGGCCGCTCGCCGCGCGGGTCGCGCGCGCAGGCGAGGTCGACGGCATCGTGGCGCTGGGCTGCCTCATCCGCGGCGACACCGACCACTACTCGGTGCTCGCCTCGGAAGTGACGCGCGCTCTCGGCGCCCTGGCGATGGAAGCGGCGACTTCTCCGCGGGCCCTTGCCGTCGCGTTCGGCGTCTTGACTTGCGAGACGGCCGCGCAGGCGCTGGAGCGCGCCGATCCCGCCCGGCTGGACAAGGGCGGCGAGGCGGCGCTCGCGTGTCTCGAGCAGGTCCACGCCTTGCGGAACGCGGAACCGTCCGGCTCGTCCGCGGGGCGGGGGGGCGGGTAGATGGGATCGAGGACGAAGGCGCGCGAATGCGCGCTACAGGCGCTCTACCAGCTCGACACGAGCGGCGGCACGCCGGCCGACGTGCTCGCCGGGCTGTGGGCCCACTTCGAGCCGGTCGACGAAGACACCAAGGCATTCGCGGAGGCGCTGGTGAGCGGCGCCCGGCGGGAGCAGACCACGATCGACCAGCTCATCCAGCGCACCTCGACCAATTGGAAGCTGGAGCGGATGGCGCGGGTCGATCGCAATATCCTCCGGCTGGCCGTCTACGAGATCCTCAAGCGATCCGACGTGCCGGTGAAGGTCACCCTCAACGAGGCCATCGAGCTGTCCAAGAAGTACGGATCCGAGGAATCGTCGGCGTTCGTGAACGGCATCCTCGACCGCATCGCGAACTCGTCCGGCCTGCCTGGCCAGGTCCCGAAACAGGAGCGTTGATGGAGCTGTCCTACTACCCGCTCACGATGGAGGCCTTGGACCAGGCCGACGCCGAGGCCCTGTGCCTGTTCGTCTCCGAGGACGAGCGTCCGCTCACCGGGCTCGCCGGGCTGGTGGACTGGCGCCTGTCCGGCCGCCTCTCGCGCATGATCCGCGCGGGGCTGGTCATCGGGGCCGCGGGAGAGGCGCTGCTCACGCCCCCCGGTATGCGGCTCGCATTCAAGAAGCTGTTCGTCTTCGGCCTGGGCTCGGCTCGCACCGACGAGGAGCTGGCCGCGCGCCTCGCGGATGCGTTGCGCCGCCTCGCGCAAGCGGGCGTCAAGGATGCGGCGCTGCAACTCCCCGCGCGTCTGGCGCCCGAGCGGGGAGTGCAGACGCTGATGGACGGTGAGGGGGCCATCGCGCGCGCCTTGGTCTTCACGCCCGAGCCGGCCAAGCTGGTCACCTCGCTGTCGCAATCGTCCGGCACCTCGCAGGTGGAGCGACGCGTGGTGAAGGTGCCTTCTCCTCCCAAGGCTTCGCCCGCGCCGCGCACCAGGCAACGCCCCACCCCGGCCGCGGGAACGCCGCCCGTTCCGCCGCCCGGTGCCGCCGCGACGCCGCCCGCGGCCGACCCCGTGCAGCCGGCCGACGCATCGGCGCCTCGTCCGCCGCCATCCCGCCCGCAGCGGTACGTCCCGCCTCCCCCCAAGGAAACGGGACCGAAGAAGAAGCGCCCGTAGCGTTTTCGAAGCCGAGGGTTGTCTCAGGCAGGTCGAGCCATCAGCTTTCTCGCGGCGGGACGTCCGCCGGAGGAAGCGCCATGACCTTGCTCGCCCTGCTGCTCGCCCTTGCCCAGCAAGGAGGCCAACCGGCCACCCAAGACCGACCCGGCGTGTCGCAGCCGAGCCCGAACGACGTGCGCCGCGAGGGTTCAACCTCGAGCAACACGACCGACAAGGCGGAGTCGCTCTCTCCGGAGCACCACACCGACCTGCAGGGCGGGAAGGTGACGAAGCGCTCCAAGCGGAAGAGGCCGCAGGCGCGCACCGCCAAGCCGATGCCCGAACCCAGCGCGCCGCCCAGCGTCGAGCAGCGCGATGCGGACAATACGGAGCGCAAGGGCGGAACCGGCAAGCCGAAGCAGCCGAAGCCCATCGGCGAAAAATCGAACCAGTAAGCCGGCGCTGTAACTCCGACCGCAAGCCGCAATCGCAACCGCAGTCCGCGAGTCGCTCAGGGCGTGAGCCGTTCCATCATGCGCGGGAACGGGATCGTCTCGCGCACGTGGTGCAGCCCGCAGATCCAGGCCAGCGTCCGTTCCACGCCGAGCCCGAATCCGGAGTGCGGCACCGAGCCGAACTTGCGCAGGTCGAGATACCAGGAGAACGCCTCGCGCGGCAGCTTGTGCTCGTCGATCGAGCGCAGCAGCGTCTCGTAGTCGTCCTCGCGCTGGCCGCCGCCGACGATCTCGCCGTATCCCTCCGGCGCCACCACGTCGACGCCGAGCGCCAGCTTGGCGTCCTGCGGATCCTTCTTGAAATAGAACGCCTTCAGCGAGGCGGGGTAGCGGTGGACCATCACCGGCCGATCGAATTGCCTGGCGAGCACCGTCTCCTCGTCGCCGCCGAAGTCCGCTCCCCATTCGACCGGGTGCCCGGCCTTGCGGATCGCCTCGATCGCCTCGGTGTAGGTGATGCGCGGGAAGGGCTTCTGCACCTTGCGCAGCGCCGTGAGATCGCGCTCCAGGATCCCGGTCAGGTCCTTCTCGTGCTTCGCCAGCACGCGCCCGACGATCTCGACCAGGAAGTCCTCGGCCAGATCCATGTTGCCGTCGAGGTCCATCCAGGCCACCTCGGGCTCGACCATCCAGAATTCGGTGAGGTGCCGCCGCGTCTTGCTTTTCTCCGCGCGGAAGGTGGGGCCGAAGACGTAGGCCTTGCCGACCGCCATCGCGGCGGCCTCGCCGTAGAGCTGGCCGCTCTGGGTGAGGAACGCCTTCCCCAGATCGAAGTAGGGCACTTCGAAGAGCGTCGAGGTGCCCTCGCACGCGGCCGGAGTGAGGATGGGCGAGTCGACCAGGGTGAACCCGCGCTCGTCGAAGTAGTCCCGGATGGCCTTGATGAGCGTGTGCCGCACCGCCAGGATCGCCCGCTGCCGCGAGCTGCGCAGCCACAGGTGCCGCTGCTCCTGGAGGAAACCGACGCCGTGCTCCTTGGGCTGGATGGGATACCCGGGCTGCCCCTGCCGCAGGCGGAAGTCCTTCACGTGGATCTCGAACCCGATGGGCGAGCGCGGATCCTTCGCCACCGCGCCGCGCACCTCGATGGCGGCCTCCTGCGGGGCCTGCTCGGCCGCCGCGAACGCGGCTTCGGGAACGTCCTTCTTCGAGACGACGCACTGGATGACGCCCGTTCCGTCGCGCAGCTGGACGAAGTGGAGCTTGCCGCTGGAGCGCTTCCCGTACAGCCAGCCGCGCAGCAGCGCCTCCTGGCCTTCGTGCCTCGCGATGTCGCGCACGTACACGTGGGATTCCATCGGGCGCTGTATAGCAGACCGCGTCTCGCACGCGCCGCGGGAGCGGCCGGGCGGGCGAGGGCAAGCGCCGACTTGTGAGGAGTGGGGCGTTTCTGGTACCTGAGCCGGCTTCCCCGCGCCGCGAAGCGTTAGAATGGCGCAGCGGAGGCAACGTGCAGGACCGGTACGACGCGAAGTCGCTCGAGCCGCGCTGGCAGCAGCACTGGGCATCGCGGGATCTCTTCCGCGCCGGCGTTCGCTCCGGAGCGCCCAAGCGGTACGTCCTGGCCATGCTCCCCTACCCGTCGGGGGAGATGCACATGGGCCACGTCCGCGTGTACTGCATCACCGACGTGCTCGCGCGGTACGCGCGCAAGCGCGGGTTCGACGTGCTCCACCCGCTCGGATGGGACTCCTTCGGCCTTCCGGCGGAGAACGCCGCCATCAAGGAAGGCATGCACCCGGCGGTCCGCACGCCGAAGAACATCGCCTCCTTCAAGGAGGACGTGAACGCGCTGGGCATCTCCATCGACTGGTCCCGCGAGATCGCCACCAGCGACCCCGAGTTCTACAAGTGGAACCAGTGGTTCTTCCTGCGGATGATGGAGCGCGGCCTCGTCTACCGCCGCCGCTCCCGGGTCAACTTCTGCCCGAGCTGCAACACCGTCCTCGCCAACGAGCAGGTCGAGGACGGCCGCTGCTGGCGCTGTGGCAGCGTCGTGCAGGAACGCGAGATCCCCGAGTGGGCGCTGCGGATTACCCGGTACGCCGATCGGCTGCTGGAGGGCCTGGACGGCCTGGACTGGCCGGAGCGGGTCAGCACCATGCAGCGCAACTGGATCGGGCGCTCGGATGGCCTGGAGATCGAGTTCCCCGTGGTCGGCGCCGGCGAGGACGACGCCTTCCGGGTCTTCACCACTCGCGCCGACACCATCTTCGGAGCGACCTACGTCGCGGCGGCGCCCGATCACCCGCTCATCCAGAAGCTCTTGACGGGCGCCAAGCGCAAGGAGATCGATGCCTTCGCCGAGCGCGTCCGCGCCGCGGCGCGGCAGGTCGGCGAAGGCGCCGCGACCGCGGAGAAGGAAGGCATCGACACCGGGCTGCGCGCCCGCAACCCGTTCACCGGCGAGCACGTCCCGGTCTGGGTGGCGAACTTCGTCCTCGCCGGCTACGGCACGGGCGCCGTCATGAGCGTGCCGGCGCACGACCAGCGCGACTTCGAGTTCGCCAAGAAATACGGCCTGCTGGTGCGCTGGGTGGTGCAGTCCGAGGACGCCCCGGCGGCGGCGGCGCCAGCTCCCGACAAGGCCTTCACCGAGTACGGCGTCCTGGTCGAGTCGGGAGACTTCACCGGCCTGCCGTCGGAACAGGCCCGGCTGGCCATCGCCGCCGAGGCGCAGCGGCGCGGCATCGGGCGGCCGACGGTGAACTATCACCTCCGCGACTGGGGGATCTCTCGGCAGCGGTACTGGGGGACGCCGATCCCCATCGTGTACTGCAAGCGCTGCGACCCGGAGGGAAAAGGCATCCCCGTCCCGGACGAGGACCTGCCGGTCCTGCTGCCCGACATCGACGTCAAGGAAGTGCTCACCGGCAAGGGCGAGCCGCCCCTCGCCAAGGTGCCTTCCTTCGTGAACACGAAGTGCCCTCGCTGCGGAGGCAAGGCGAGGCGCGAAGTCGACACGATGGACACCTTCGTCGACTCGAGCTGGTACATGCAGCGGTACCTCTCGCCGCACGAGGCCCGCGCTCCGTTCTTGCGCCACGACGCGGACCGCTGGCTCCCCGTCGACGTCTACGTGGGCGGGCCGGAGCACGCCGTCCTGCACCTGCTCTACTTCCGCTTCTGGACCAAGGTGATGCAGGAGATGAGCCTGTGCGCGAACGCCGAGCCCGCCCACAAGCTGGTCACCCAAGGGATCGTCAAGGGACGCGACGGCGAGAAGATGTCCAAGAGCCGAGGCAACGTGGTCTCGCCGCGCGAGATCATCGCCAGCTACGGCGCCGACACGGCGCGGCTGTTCATCCTCTTCGCCGCCCCGACCGAGAAGGACATGGACTGGTCCGACGAGCAGGTCGAGGGCCAATTCCGCTTCCTGGGGCGGCTGCACCGCCTGTTCGCCGCGCAGGCGCAGCGCGTCGCCGGCAAGACGGTGCACGCCTCGCAAGCGCAGGCGGATGCGCTGGAGCTCCGGCGCAAGACGCATCGGACCATCGCCCGGGCCACGCAGCAGCTGGAGCGGCTCCAGTTCAACACGGCCATCTCCAGCTTGATGGAGCTG
Source organism: Myxococcales bacterium (assembly GCA_045802765.1). Lineage (GTDB taxonomy): Bacteria > Myxococcota > Myxococcia > Myxococcales > 40CM-4-68-19 > VBKO01. Next base: position 10,335 of record JBJMQJ010000071.1, on the reverse strand, counting down.
TCCAACGCGGCCAGCGCGTTCGAGCAAAAGGACGCGGGTGGGGAGGGCGCGCTCGCCGAGGCGCTGGAGACGCTCGCGCAGCTGCTCGCGCCGTTCGCCCCCCACATGGCGGAGGAGCTGTGGGCCGCTCTCGGGCACACGGCCGCGGAGCGCGACGAGGAGCTCTCGCTGCGGCACTGGCCCGTCGCCGATCTGCAGCTCATCGCCGAGGAGACGGTCCACATCGCCGTCCAGGTGAACGGCAAGCTCCGCGGGGAAGTGCTGGTCCCCGCCGCCGCCGCCGAAGAGGAGATCCGCACCGCCGCGGCCCTCGATCCGAAGATCCGCAACTGGATCGACGGCAAGACCGTCAAGAAGGTCGTGGTCATCCCCAAGCGCCTGGTGAACTTCGTCGTCGCGTGACGAAACAATTGCACCAGGGAGCACACGGAGCAGGCGGAGTTTTTCTGGTTGAATCAATCAACCTCCGTGACCTCCGTGGTCTCGGTGGTGCGATCGTTTTGGCATGGGCTCTTGCTGGATGGGCGTGCGGGTATCGGATGGTGAGGCCGGGGGATGTGCCGAAGGGGCAGGACATCCGGGTCGCGGCGTTCCAGAACTACACCGCGCAGGTCGAGGCGGGCGGAGTGTTCGCGGGGGCCCTGCGCGAGGAGCTGTCCGCGCGGGGAAGGCTTGCCCCCGAAGGTGCCTCCGGGCCGGAGCTGACCGCGGAGCTGCTCTCGCTGGCGAGCGTCCCCAGCGCGCTGGGGGCGCAGGGCGCCTCCGCCTTCAATCTGTCCGCGACGGTCCGGGTCCGGCTGCGGGACGCTTCCGGCGTCGTGTACGAGGACCAGGCCGGGCTGGGAGAGGACTACCTCGCCGGGATCGACGTCCTGGGCACCGAGGCGAACCGGCGCGCCGCGCTCCGACGATTGGCGCAGCACATCTCGCGCGAGCTGCTGGAGCGGATGAGCGTCGCGGCCCGGTTCTGATCAGCCGCGCGGCGCTGCGCTCTTCGGAGCGCGGCCGTGATGGGCTGCGCTCTGGCCGGCTACTTCGCGGGCTGCGGCGCGTGCGCCGCCGCCTTGCTCAGGCGGGCGATGCGGCGCGAGGCCTGCGCCTTGTGGATCACGCCCTTGGACGCCGCCTTCGAGATGGCACGGACCGCTTCGGTCAGCTCGGACCTGGTCCGCCCGGCGTCGCCGGCGGCGAGCGCCTCGCGGAACTTCCGCACCTGGGTGCGCAGCGCGGAGGTGATCGCCTGGTTGCGGGCGCGGTGCCGGATCGCCTGCCGGTTCTGCTTCTCTGCGGACTTGGTGTTCGCCACTTCCGGTGCTCCGATCGCAATGAAGGTGGGGACACCATGAAATGGTGTCCCCTCGAGGCTTGAAAGGGCGGTCGGATAGCACCGCGGGTGGGGAGTGTCAATCGCGCCCGGGCTGGCGCAGCGGATGTGACCGTCCACACGTTGTCCACCCACGCGAAATCCGCGATTCCTGGGCATCTCCGCGGGAGAGGGCTGGGGGCGCGACGCGCCAGCGTCTCGGCCAAGCGCGCGGAACCGCGGACGTTCTCGGATGGGCCGGGAAGGCATTCCGAGGGCCCGCCCGCTCCGCTTGGACCATGTGAAAATTTACATGCGTCCGCAATCCACAGCTCGTCCACAGGCGCCGCCTCGGCTGTGAAAACATGCGCCAGTGTGCGTCACACCGGGCTTTTTTCCCGCCGCTTGGCCTCGTCCCAGAGCCGGTCCATCTCGGCCAGGCTCGCATCGCGCGGCGAGCGGCGCTGCTCGCGCAGCCGCTCCTCGATGTAGTGGAACCGCGACTCGAACCGGCGCACCGCGCCGCGCAGCGCCTCCTCCGGATGCACCTTGAGGAAGCGGCCCAGGTTGGCGAGCGCGAACAGCACGTCGCCCAGCTCCTGCTCCACCCGGCCGTGCAGATCGTGCGCCGCCGCCGATTCGGAGGGAGCCGCCCGGCGCTCGGCGATTGCGCCTTCGAGCTCGCCCACCTCTTCCCGCACCTTCGCCAGGACGCCATCCAGGTCGGGCCAGTCGAACCCGACCGCCGCCGCCTTCTCCGTGATGCGCTCGCCGCGAATGAGCGCCGGCAGCCCCGCTGGGACCCCCCCGATCGCGCTGCGCGGGGCGTCGCCTTTCGCCCTCCGCTCCTCCGCCTTGATGCGCTCCCAGTTCTTCACCACCTCGCGCGATCCGGAGACGCTCACGTCGCCGAAGACGTGCGGGTGCCTGCGGGTAAGCTTGTCGGAGATGCTGTCGCACACCTGCGCGAAGTCGAACTTCCCCTCCTCGCGCGCGATGCGCGCCTGGAACACCACCTGGAAGAGCAGATCGCCCAGCTCCTCCCTGTGGTGCTGCGCGTCGCCCGCCTCGATCGCCTCGATCACCTCGTGCGCTTCCTCGAGCAGGTAGGGCGTCAGCGTGCGCAGGGTCTGCTCGCGGTCCCATGGGCATCCGCCCGGGTCGCGGAGCTTGTCCATGATGCGCAGCAGCCGGTCGATCGCGGCCTGCGACGCGGTGGGATTCTCCATGGCGGGCGGTGTACCACACGGGCCCATCCACGAGAGCCGATTCCTTGCTGGCCCTTCGAGCCGGCCGCTAGGATGATCGCGTGGTTTCCTCGACGACGACGCGGCGCGCGGTCGCGATCGCGGCGCTGTTCGCCTGCGCCGGAGCGGGCGCCTCGGTGCGCGCCGAGGACGTCGAGGCGCCCCCTCCGGTGGTCGCTCCTCCCGCGCCGCCTCCGCCGGGACAGGTGGCGGTCTTCCCGGCCGAGAAGAGCGCCGATCTCATGGCGCACTGGGCCCAGCGGCGCGAGTACCTTCGCGAGCGCGATCAGCGCCGCGCCGAGGACGAGGAGCAGCGCGTCCGCCACCTGAAGGACGAGCTGGCGCTGGAGAACCTGTTCGGCATCGCTGCCGCCCTGGTTCGCGAGAGCCATGCCATCCTCGCCGCCGAGTCGCCCGCCCTCGCCCGCAAAGCCTGCAAGCTGGCCGTCGAGCTGGCCCCCGCGCTGCCCGCGGCGCACACCTGCCTGGCGCGGGCCACGCTGGCGGAGGATCCATTCGCGTTCTCCAGCGCGCTCGCGTCCACCGCCGCGGCCGTTCGCGGGGCGCTGGCCGATCCGGCGCTCAGCCGCGCCATGGCCGCGAACGCCGGCGGCCTCGCGCTGGTGGGGCTGCTCGGCGCGGCGCTGGCCTTCGTGCTGCTGCTGTTCCTCCGGTATGCGCAGCTGTACGTCCACGACGTGCACCACCTGTTCCCGGCTGGAGCGCGCCGCTGGCAGACGAACCTCCTCGCCGCGACGCTGATCCTCTCCCCGGTCCTCCTCCAGGCGGGGTTCGTCCCGCTCCTCTTCACCGTGCTCTTCGCCGTGGCGCTGTACGCAACCGCCGCCGAGGTCGCGCTCGGCTGCGGGGCGCTGGTGCTGATGGCCGCGCTGCCGTTCGCGTCGGAAGGGCTCGCGCGGGTGGCGGCGTTCGGCGGTCCGGCAGCCGACGTATGGATGCTGGAACACGGCGAAGGCACGCCGCGCGAGCTGCGGCGCCTCCAAGAGAGGCTCCGCGTCGACAAGCCCGAGATGGCGATCGCCTTCGCGCTGGCGCACAAGGCGAAGCGCGAGGGCGACCTGGCGCAGGCTGAGCAGCTCTACCGCAAGGCGCTGGACGCCGGGCGCGGGGCGTCCTACGCGTCCCTCGCGGCGGCGCACAACAACCTCGCGAACGTGTACCTGCTCCAGGGCGACGCGCAGCGGGCCGTTCCCCATTACCAGAAAGCGATGGACCTGCAGGACGACCTGGCCGCCCCCCACTTCAACCTGAGCCGCGCGTATGCGCTGGGCGGAGTCGACTCGCTGGAGAAGGTGCAGGCCGAGCAGGCGCGCGCGCTCGAGCTCGACCGGGCCGGCATCGACGCCTTCACCGGCGGCCAGCTGGCGGTGAACCGCAGGTCGAACAAGTTCCTGCTCGACGTGCCGCTCGACGATTCGATGCTCGATCCCCTGCGCGAGGCCGAGGCGCGCGTGGCGGCGCCGGTCGACGACGAGGTCCGCGCGCTGGTCGCGGGACCGCTGCCCGCGGGCGCGTCGACGGTGCTGCCGCTGCTCGCCGCGCTGGGGTTCATCGGGCTGCACGCGCTGCGCATGCGGGTGCGTCCCAGCGGGCGCTGCGAGCGCTGCGGGCGCGAGGTGTGCAAGCGCTGCGACGGCGACGCGCGCCCGTCGGAGGCGCTCTGCGCGCAGTGCGTGAACGTCTTCGTCCGCCGGACGGGCGTCGACCCGACCGAGCGCATCCGCAAGGAGATCGCCGTCCACGCCTACCAGCGGCGCCGCACCATCCTGGCGCGCGCCTTCAACGTCCTCTCCGGCGCGGGACACGTGCTGCTCGGCTATCCCGTCTCGGGCATCGTCTTCCTGCTGCTTTCGGGGCTGCTCGCTTCCAGCGTCTTCTTCCGGCACGGCCTTCTGCGCCACCCCGTCGCGGTGCGGGACAACGTCTCGATGCTCCGGCTCGGCGGAACGGTCGCCTGCTTCGTCCTGGTGTGGGCCGTCTGCTTGCGCGACCTGGCCGCCAAGCAGCGGGCAGAGGGGGCGTAGATGGCCCTCTCCGGAACGCTGAAGGACTTCGGCATCGCGGACATCCTGCAGCTCATCGGGCACCAGACGAAGACCGGCACGCTGGTGCTCAAGAGCGGCAACGACGAGGTGAACGTCCTCTTCGTCGAGGGGAATGTCGTCTTCGCCACGCAGAAGGCGCGCAACAAGGCGGATCTCCTGGGATCGCTCCTCCTCCGCGCGGAGATCATCACCGAGGAGAAGCTGCAGGAGGCCTTGACCGAGCAACAGCGCAGCTTGAAGCGGCTCGGAGACGTGCTCGTCCAGCAGAACTACGTCGACGCGGAAAGGCTCTCGCAGGTGATGCGCCTGCAGACCACCGAGACGCTCTACAAGCTGTTCCGCTGGAAGAGCGGCACCTACGAGTTCACCCAGGAGGACGTCGACGCGGGCAAGAGCGGATTCGAGCCGATCCGGGCGGAGTCGATCCTCCTGGAAGGCTTCCGCCGCATGGACGAGTGGCCCGCGGTCCGCAAGAAAATCCCCTGGAACGACGCCACTTTCGATCGAATGAAGAGCCTGGATAGCCCCCCGGACGGGGACGGCGGCGGCGGCAGCCCGGCCGAGAACCACCGCCTGGTGTACGGGCTTGCGGTGGAGGGAAGGACCGCCGACAAGATCGCCGACGTGTCCCTCCTCGGCGAGTTCGAGGCCTTGAAGGCGTTGGTCGAGCTGCAGGAATGGGGATACCTCAAGGTGCTCCCGCCCGAGCGCGGCACCCGCGCGGCGGTGAAAGGCCTGGCGGAGAGCGGCCGCCGCCTGGCGAGGAGCGGAGCGCTGTTCCGGCTGGCGCTGTCGGCCCTGTTCTTCGGCGCGACGCTCTTCCTGGTCCACCTGGTGGCCCCGGCCCTCGGGGCGACCCGCTCGGAGAACCCCGCGCGCCGCGGCGCGGTGGCGCGGCTCCTTTCGCGCGGCCAGCTGCTCCGCCTGGAGAGCGCGCTCGAGCTGTACCGGCTGGAGCACGGCGAGTATCCGCGCGAGCTGCGCCAGCTGGTCGAGGGGCGAGTGGTTCCGGAGGAGGACCTGCGCTACCCGTTCCGGGAGCCCTATCATTACAGGAGGACGCCGCAGGGGTTTGTCTTGCTCCCACCGCTCGATTAAAGAGAGGCTGATGGCAGAACCTTCCGCTCGCCTGGAGCTGGTCGACAACGATGGAGCAAGGGCCCTCGCCGGAGGGCGCAGCGAGAACCTGAGGCTGATCGAGAAGCGCCTCGGGGTCCACATCGGACAGCGCGGCAACGTCTTCCTCATCTCGGGCGAGCCCGACCGGGTGCAGCTCGCCGAGCGCCTGCTCGCGCAGCTCAACGCCCTCATCGAGAAGAAGTACCCGCTCGGGCTCGAGGACGTGGAGCAGGCATCCAAGGTGCTGCTCGGCGACCCTGGCGCCGACCTGCGCGACATCTTCCTCGATACGGTCTACGTCACCAGCCGCAACCGGCCGGTCACCCCGAAGGGCTTTGCGCAGAAGGCGTACATCGACGCCATCCGCCGGTACGACATCGTCTTCGGCATCGGTCCGGCGGGAACCGGCAAGACGTATCTCGCCATGGCCATGGCGGTGGCCGCGCTGGTCGAGCGGCGCGTGAAGCGCATCGTGCTGTGCAGGCCCGCGGTGGAGGCGGGGGAGAAGCTGGGCTTCTTGCCCGGCGATCTGGCCGAGAAGGTGAGCCCGTACCTGCGGCCGCTCTACGACGCCCTGCACGACCTGATGGACATGGACCGCGCGCAGGACCTGCTCGAGCGCGGCACCGTCGAGGTCGCGCCACTCGCCTTCATGCGCGGACGGACGTTGAACGACTCCTTCGTCATCCTCGACGAGGCGCAGAACACGACCACCGAGCAGATGAAGATGTTCCTCACCCGCCTGGGGTTCGGATCGAAGGCGGTGGTCACGGGCGACGCGACGCAGATCGATCTTCCCGCCGGCAAGCCGTCGGGCATGAACGAGGCGCGCGAGATCCTGCGCGAGGTGGAAGGCATCCGGTTCGTCGAGTTCAGCGACCGCGACGTGGTACGGCATCCGTTGGTGCAGGAAGTGGTGCGCGCGTACGAGGCGGCGACGGCGCGGAAATGACGGCTTGCGGCTCGCGGCTTGCGGCTTGCGGGTGAGCCCGGTATCGGAGAGGACATGCTCGGATTGATCCTGGCGGTAGCCGCCGTCTCGAGTGCGTCGGGCATCCAGTTCGTCGAGGACGACTATCCGGCTGCGCTCGCGCGGGCGCGCAAGGAGCACAAGGCCATCCTCGTCGACACCTGGGCCTCGTGGTGTCACACCTGCCTGTCGATGCAGCGCTTCGTCTTTCCCGACGCGGGGCTGCGGCCGGTGAAGGACGCCGTCGTGTGGCTCGCAATCGACGGCGAGAATCCCAAGAACAACGCCTTCCTCGACCGCTTTCCGCTGGATGCCTGGCCGACGTTCCTGGTCATCGAGCCGCGCGGCGAGCGGGTCGTGGGGAGGTGGATCGGCGCCGCGAGCGTCAACGACTTTCGCGCCTTCGTCCAGGACGGGGCTCGCGCGGCGGGAACGGAGAAGCCCGCCGCGGCGACTGCCGAGCTGCACAAGGGATTCGAGGCGCGCGCCCGGGGCGACTTCGCCAGCGCGGCGAGCGCGTACCGCAAGGCGCTCGAGCTGACCCGGAAGGACGATCCGACGCGGCCCGAGCGGCTCGTGCTGCTCTCGATGGCGCTGCTGCGCGCGAAGGCGCCGCAAGCGGCGCGAGAGTGCGCGCAGCTCGGCGTTCGCGAGATGGACCGGACCGGCGACACCGCGATCGCGACCGATTTCCTCAGCGCGGTGGACGGCTGCGCGCAGCGGCTGCCCGAGGGCGATCCCGTGGCCGCCGAGCTGCGGGAGAAGAGCATCGCGCGCCTGGAGCAGCTCATCGCCAGCGCCGACGCGCCGCTCTCGGTCGACGATCGCAGCGACGCGCAGGCAAATCTGATGGAGCTGCTCGACGTGTCCCGCAGGCACGACCAGGCGCTCCAGGTGGCCCGGGCGCGCGGTAAGCTGCTCGAGGACGCCGCGGCGAGAGCGCCCGACGCTACGATGGCTTCCACCTTCGACGCTCATCGCACCGATACGTACCTCTACCTCCAGCAACCCGAGAAGGCGGAGCAGCTCCTTTCCGCCCGCGAGAAGGAGATGCCGGACGACTACAACGCGCCGGCCCGGCTGGGCCGGGTGCTGCTCGAGGAGAAGAAGCTGGCCGAGGCCGAGGCGGCCGTCGACCGGGCCCTCTCCAAGATGACGCGCGGGCAGCGGCGCATCGGCGTTCTGGGGCTCAAGGCGCGCATCCTGGAGAAGGAAGGAAAGCCCACCACCGCCGTCGTGCAGGAGCAGCTCGAGGTGCTCCGTGAGCTGCCCAGGACACAGCGCAATCCCGAGCTGGAAGCGCAGCTGCAGAAGAAGCTGGCCGAGGCACAGAAGCACTGACGGCTTGCGGCTTGGGGCTTGCCGCTTGCGGTATTCGCTGCCGCCGCTTTTGCCCGCGCACTCGCCCCGGGACTTCGCACCCGGGAACCCGCGAGTCGCAGGCCGCAAGCCGCGAGCCCAAATGGCCCCGACCTGCTAGTATGGCGCCCCCGTGACCACCTCGACCGACGGCGTCTGGCGCCGCCTGCTGCGCCGGCGGCGTTTCCGGGCGCTGCTGCAGCTCGTGGTGCTCGCCGCGGTGGCGGCGAGCGCCAGCTTCCTGCTCACTCCGTCGCGCGTCACGTCCGCGATCCCGGGCGACGATTCCCTGGGTCAGATCGCCGCCGCGACCATCCGCGCCCCGCGCGATTTCGACGTGCGGGACCGCGACGCGACCGCGCAGAAGCGCGAGGAGGCCGCGCGCTCCGTCTGGGCGGTCTACGACTTCGACCTGAGCGCGGGCGACGTGCTGCGCCAGCGCGTCGCCTCCGCGTTCGCGCAGGGCCGCGCCGCCATCGAGCAATGGAAGCGGCAGAACCCGGAAAAGGCCGCGCGACTCCTCGAACGCGGGAAGCGGCGCTCACCGGAGCAGGACGAGCTGGTGCGCAGCTTGCTGACCGAGCGCGACGAGTTCTGGAAGGCGCTGCAGGCGGTGATGGACGAGGAGGACTACCTCGAGCTGGCCCGCGCGGGGTTCGAGCCCGCCGTCGAGCGGGCCGCCGATCCGCTGATCGAGGCGGCGAACCGCGGGTACGCGGTGGCGGAACGCGAGCTGCTCGCCGCCGACCGCGAGCGCGGCATCGTGGTGCGCTCGTTGCCGGGAGATCCGCGCGCGCTCGCCCTGGGCGGCGCCAGTCCGTCCGGGATGATCCCGCCCGAGCGTCAGATGGGACGGGACGAGATCGATCGGGTGCGCGATCTCGCCCAGGTGCGCGCCGACATCGACCGGGCGGCGCAGGAGAAGCTCCCGCACCTCTCGCCGCAGCTGCGCCACGCCATGGCCCAAGCCGTGCGCCGCGCCACCCGGCCCAACCTGGCATACGACGACGCGGAGACGCGCCGCCGCCAGGAGGAGAAGCGCGCGGCGGTCAAGGAAGCGGTGCTGCAGATCCGCCGCGGCGAACGGATCATCGAGGCCGGCGAGCCGATCACCAAGACCCACCTGCTCATCTTCCAGGCGATGCGGGCTTCGGGACGGGCCGCGAGCGACGCGCAGGTCCGCTGGGGCGGCGCGCTCTTCGCCGCGCTGATCTGCTTCGCGCTGTACGTCTTCGCGCGGAGGAACGTGCGCCGGTTCCGCTTGCGCACGCGCGACGTCGTGATGCTCGCCGCCGTCCTCGGGCTCCAGCTCCTCGCGGTCCGCGGGAGCCTCGTCGGCGCGGAAGCGCTGCGCGACCTGCTGCGGGAGAAGCTGCACGGAGCGTACTGGACGTGGGCTGGGGAGGCGCTGCTCGCCGCCGTCCCGTACGCCGCCGGGTCGATGCTGGTGCGGCTTCTGCTCACCAGCGAGGCGGCGCTGGTGTGGACGGCGGGATTCGCGCCGCTCTGCGGGGTCATGGTGGGCAGCGGGCTGCAGCCGGCCGTGCTCGCCCTCGTCGCCGGGGTCGTCGCCGCGGACCGCGTGGCGCACGCCCGGACCCGCGCCGCCGTCTTCCAGGCGGGACTGTGGTCCTCCGCCGCTTCGGTGTGCGTGCTCGCCTCGTTCGCGCTCTTCCAGGGGCGCTTCTGGACGATGGAGACCGCCGCCGCGCTGGCGGGCGCCGTGGTGGGAGGCGCGCTGATCGTGCCCCTCCTGGTGCTGCTCGTCGCCCCGGCGTTCGAGTGGATGTTCGGGTACGTGACGGACATCCAGCTTCGGGAGCTGGCGAACTTCAACCATCCGCTTCTCAAGGACCTCATCGTCCAGGCGCCGGGCACCTACCACCACGGCATCCTCATCGGGGCCATGGTCGACGCGGCGGCGAGGCAGATCGGCGCCAACGCGTTGCTCGCGCGCGTGGGCGCGTACTACCACGACATCGGCAAGGGCAAGAACCCGCTCTTCTTCGGAGAGAACCAGAAGGGCGACAACCGCCACGACGCCATCGAGCCGCAGATGAGCGCGAGGCTGATCCACCGCCACGTGACCGACGGCGTCGAGCTGGCACGCAAGGCCAAGCTGCCGCAGGCGGTGATCGACTTCATCCTGCAGCACCACGGCACCCGGCTGATCGGCTACTTCTTCCACAAGGCGAAGGAGGAGGCCGAGCGCAAGGGTGAGCCTCCCCCGCCCGATGCGGCCTTCCGCTACGCCGGCCCCAAGCCGCAGTC
>JBJMQJ010000070.1:0-11212 GCA_045802765.1 Myxococcales bacterium | reverse complement strand
GACGAGCTGCCGCCCTTCCGCGTCGATGCGCTCGCGGATCGGATAGATGACCATCTTCCCGCACTTGAGCCAGCCCGCGCGCACCATGCTCGCCCCGGAGAGGAACGGCGGCCAGCGGGTGATCCCGCGCCACATGTTCACGCCCGAATAGAGCGGCTCGCCCTCCTGCGGATGGAGCTGCTTGCGGATGACCGAATGGATCCCGTCGCAGGCGACGAGCACCGAGCCGCGCTGCGGCGCGAGCGCCTCGCCCGTAGTGGTCGTGCGGAACAGCGCGGTGGTGCCGCGGGCGTCCTGCTCGAACCCGACGCATTTCCAGCCGGCGAGGATGCGGTCGCTGCCGAGGCGCTCGCGGACCGCCTCGAGCAGGACCATGTGTAGATCGCCGCGGTGCACGGAGAATTGCGGCCATTCGTACCCGGCGGCCCGTCCGAGCGGCTCGCGATAGATGAGCTGCCCGAAGCGGTTGAAGAACACCGCCTCGCGCGTCTCCACCGCGACGCTCGACAGCGCGCCGTCGAGGCCCAGGCGGGCGAGCTCCTTGGCGGCGTGCGGGAGGATGTTGATCCCCACGCCCACCGCCTTGATCTCCGGCGAGGACTCGAAGACCCGCGAGGGGATGCCGGCCTTCTCGAGCGCGAGCGCGAGTGCCAGGCCACCGATCCCGCCGCCGACGATGAGGACGTCCATGTGGGACCCTCGGCGCTTCATAGCCATCGCCCTGACGGGCCGTCAACGGCACCCGTTGACGGGCCACGCCCGCCCCGGTAAGTCCGCGCTCCGGGGTGCGCGATGAAGCTCTACGAAGGTGTCCGGTCGTCGGCGTCGTTCCGGGTGCGGATCGCCCTGAACCTGAAGGGCCTGCCTTACGAATCCCAGGTCATCGATCTCCGCGCCGGCGAGCACCGCCGGCCCGAGTACGCCCGGATCAATCCGCAGCAAGCGGTTCCGGCCCTCGCCGACGGCGGGCGCACGCTCGTCCAGTCGATGGCGATCCTCGAGTACCTCGAGGAGCTCCATCCCCAGCCGCCGCTGTTGCCGCGTACCGCGCCCGAGCGCGCGCGCGTGCGGTCCATGGCGCAGCTGGTGGCCTGCGAGATCCATCCGCTCAACAACACGCGCGTGCTGGGCTACCTGGAATACGAGCTGCACCTGTCCGAGCAGGCGCGCGACCGCTGGTATGCCCACTGGGTCCAGGAGGGATTCCGCGGCCTGGAGCCGAGGCTGGGCGAGCGCGACACGGGCGAGTTTTGCCACGGCGATGCTCCCACCGTCGCCGACGTCTTCCTGGTTCCCCAGGTGGTCAACGCGCAGCGCTTCAAGGTGGACCTCGGGAACTTTCCCCGGGTGGTGCGCATCTTCGATCGCTGCATGAAGCTACCCGCCTTCGAGCGCGCGCACCCGCGGAATCATCCGGCGGGCGGCTGACACGACACTCCCGCGGGGCGAACGTCATGGATGGCGCGGAGGAGAGGATGACCGTCAACGTGAGAGCCGCGCGGCGCGGGGTCGCGCGCGTCGCCGCCGTGCAACCGCCTTCCTTCGCCGGAGCGGAGGAGCACCGCAACGCCGCGCAGGCGTGCGCGTACATCGACGAGGCGGCGGAGGCGGGCGCATCCTACGTCGTCTTTCCCGAAGGCTATCCGGGCCCCTACTCGGGGCCGATGGAGAACGACGCGATCGACCGCGTGCGTGAGCGGGCGCGGGCGCGCGGCGTCTGGGTGAGCGCGGGGCGGCTCGAGCGCGGTGCGCTGCCGGACACCTTCCACATCACCCACGTGCTCATCGACCACGCGGGAGAGGTGCGGGCGCGCTACCGCCGCGTGCAGCCGAACCATCCGGTGTTCAACGCGTACCTGATGGGCGGCCGCCATCACGTCCTGCCCGGCGACGAGCTGATGACGGTCGACGCGCCCTTCGGCCGCATCGGTCTGCTCATCTGCTCCGAGCTGTTCGTCCCGGAGCTGTCCCGCATCCTCATGCTGCGCGGCGCGGATCTGATCGTTGCGCCGGGAGGCGGAGTGCACGGGCCCACGCGCACGCGACTACAAGAAACGTGGCGCGCCGTCGCGCGCGCCCGCGCCGCCGAGAACCTCGTCTACGTGGTGGTGAACCAGAACCTGTTCGGCGGCTCGGTCCAAGGGCGCACCTGCATCGCCTCGCCCGAGCGGATGCTGGCGCAGCGCGACGACGCGGGCATCGCCTTCGCCGATCTGGATCCGGCCCGGCTCGATGCGCTGCGCTCGCGCTACTACGACGAGGAGATTCTCTCGCCGCCCGCGGCGCCGGAGCAGGTCTTCTTCTGCCGGCCGGGGCAATCGCACGATCGCCGCCCCGAGCTGTACGGCGAGCTGACGCAGCCGCAGGCGGGCGCCTTCGCCTACCACTACGAGCGCCGCGGGCTCGACACCTGGCGCGCCGAATACGAGCGGATCAAGGAGGAAGCGAATGGCCGCTGAGCCGCAGAACCGGGTCCAACTCGCCGCCAGCCACTGGAAGCCCCGCTTCGTCGCCAACGGCATCGACATGAACGACTTCGAGCGGGTGCTCGGGTCCACCACGGAGTGGAAGGACTGGGGCCCCAACTGGATGCGAGCTGGGGACACCCACCGCGAGCTGGGCGACGAGGCAGCGCGCGCGGGCCGGACGGTGAGCGCCGCCGAGGCCTGGCAGCGCGCGGCCTGGTGCTACCACCTGGGGAAGTTCCTCTGGTTCGAGGATCGCGCCGTGCACGACCGGCTGCGCGAGCTGACCATCGCCACGTACCAGAAAGCGCTTCCGCACCTCGATCCGCCCGGCGAGCGCATCGAGATGCCGTTCGAAGGTGCGCACATCCCCGGGATTCTCCGGCGGCCGCGCGGCGCCTCGCGGCCGCCGCTGGTGCTGCTGGTGCCGGGGCTCGATTCCTCCAAGGAAGAGCTGTACGCGATGGAGAACGACTTTCTCCGCCGCGGCATGGCGACGCTGACGGTGGACGGCCCGGGGCAGTCGGAGAACGCGCCGCGCTTCCCCATCCGGCCGGATTGGGGCCCGGTGATCGGGGCGATCTTCGACGGGCTGCGCGGGCGGAAGGACGTCGACCTCGACCGGGTCGGCCTGATGGGCATCAGCATGGGCGGCATCTACGGTCCGCGCGCCGCCGCGGTGGAGAAGCGGCTCCGCGCCGTCGTGGCGCTGGCCGGACCGTACGATCTGTCGGAGTGCTGGGGGGCGCTGAACCCGCTCACCCGGGGCGGCTACGTGTTCTATACGAAGTCGCGCGACGAGAACGAGGCGTTCGAGAAGGCGAAGACGCTGACGCTACGAGGCGTCCTCGACAAGGTGAAGTGCCCGCTCCTCGTCATCCACGGTGCGCGGGACCGCCTCTTCCCTCCCGAGCAGGCGGAGCGCATCGCCCGCGAGGCGCCCAAGGCGACGCTGCTCATGTACCCGGACGGAAATCACGTCTGCAACAACATCGCCTACAAGTACCGCCCCGCCATGTCCGACTGGATGCACGACCAACTCCGGTGACGGAGAGTCCGGTGACGGAGAGCTTGACCAGAAGCATTCACGCGAGGGCTCGGGACCCAAGAAGGGTCCCTGAACAAGGTTACTCGCTCGCTCAAAGAGACCTTCCAAGCGCTATCTGAGGGACACGCGGAAAGTGTCCAGGGATCATTAGAGCGCGTGCTGCAAAGGATCTAGGCAGGGCTCTAGAGCTTTACGTCCCCCTGACTTCCGTCCCGATTACTTCAGTCCGCTGAAGCTTAGGCCGCACGGATGATACATCGGATGTATCACCGATAGTGAACAGCTGAATCCTTACGATCCCTCGTCTCTCCTCGCATGCGGGTGCCTACCCGCGTCCTAGTCTCTGCCTCAATTCGATCCGCTAAATAGTCAAACCTTCTGGACTAATAGGCTCCGGAAGGGCCCCTTCCGGAATCGATCATGACGAGCACTCCTCCCTAGTCGGATTGAAGCGATCCCGAGAGACGTCGGCAGGCTCATGGCCGGTCGAGTCCTGGAACAACTCCGGAGCCGTATCGCAGATACGAATTCGCAGTCTAGAGCGCATCTCAAACCCGTGGGGGGTTCGACGGCGGATCGCGTTTGCGAGGTCTGCAATCGCTCCCCATCCGAGGACGCACCATCTTGGTCTTCGTTGCTGTTCAGGGGAGGCTAGAGAGACCGCCAAAGGACGCTCCGCGAACGGAAGCACGACCGCCCGGCCCCATTGACGCGTCGCGTCCCGCCCCGGGGCGGATAAACATGTTCGCAATTGAACGTGTAGTTCAATCGGTTGAACTGGCTTCCAGTCGTTCGGTGGTCTGATCCCAGCCCGCAGCCGCCGCACGCGACACGCCGTTGCCCTCCGTCGCCCTTGGGCACGCCCCCTCCTGAAAAGCAGATGAGACCGCCTGCGCGTTGTCCTCGGGTGCTGAGCGCAGACCACGTGTCGAGTACACTTATCGCCGACGAAAACGCATCTCCATGTGCTCTGGAAGCGGTTATGAAATGCGCTCTAGTTCAAAAGGTCCCCCGGAATATCAGGCTCGCTCCCGCCCTCGTCCCGGATCTCCTTGTTCAGCTTCTGGAACAGATCCAGGATCATTTTGCTCGAATCGTTGATCTTGTCTTGCGTCATTTTCTTGAACTTATCGTCCTTGAAAGCTTCCGCCGGGACTATGTAGGCGGTCATCTCAACGAGCTGCACCAGGAGATGGTGTAGCTGGATGGAATGGTACCGGAGAAGCGTTTCGATTCTTTTCGCCTGCCGCTCATTCATCGTCTAGCCCCTTAGCGAATCAGCTTCACGCGCAAAACGTAAGGACCAGAAGGAACGGAAATCCTACCTACGACCGTGAAGGAAAGCCGCAGTTCCTTTACTTCGGTGCTAAAGCCAAGCGGAATCGGAAACCCGTAATTCTGACGAACGTTCGCGAAGGGCTCAAGATTACCGTCAGGTGTGATCGTGCGGAGCCAATTGTCGGGATCCGGTTGGGCTGAACTGCTACCGATGACGCTGACGTGGTTCCATTTCGGATGGACCCGAAACAGGATGCGAGGGTTCTCAAGGGGACCGGGACCTACGTTTGTGGCGACGAGGACAAGTTCCCTTGCCTTGCCCTCCGGAAGCGACACCTCTTCTGGACCGTCCTTGTTTGACCATACGCCCGGGATCGAGAGAACGATGTCCGGCTTGTGGAACCATCCAGCCACCTGTCTGAACGAGACCAGAATAGACGGGATCGCCAACATCCCGAAGATGATCACGGCCCAAAAGGCGGCGGCCGGTTTGCCTGCCATCTCGTTCATTCGGGCGAGAAAGTCCTTCGTAGCTGTGGCAGGTTTGCCTCGAGTGGGCGAGCCGGTCTCGCGGCGCGGACCTAGCTCCCGGCCAGCAGGAGCATTCGACACGGGTGGGGTCCCCGCCTTTTGCTCGGGCATCGGCGCCTTATCCATTCCCGTCCATCACTCCCTTCTGGTCTGGCTTTCCCGCTGGTTTTGGAGACAGATCGTCGCGCATCCTGAAGTCTAGTTGGTTCATCAACTCGACGGCGCGGGCGGTGCGCTCCGGGATCTCCCCCGGATTTAGGTTCCCCAAGCCCAGCATGATGTTTTCAGCCTCGCGATGGCTAATCATCGGCGCTAGGATCTCGTATATCTGGTTGGCGAGTTCCGTTACCTCGTCGATGCAGTACAGGCGCGTCTGAAGCGTGTAGTTGTAGGCCGTATTGACCTTGATCCAAGCGTTGCGGGTCCTATTCCGCTCCACAGAGTCGTGAAACCGACTGGTTCCTTCATGGTGAGCACGATCGAACGCTTCTAAGATCTCCTCCTTCTGCGGCGGCGTGAAGCTCTCGGTTTCCACGGCTTTAACGAATTTGTCCCGCGTCACTCGGTCAAATGTCCAAAGTGACCGCACCTTAAAGAGGTCGCTCACCACGCCGATGGCCAAATGGCATTTCTTGCTGAGCCTTGGGTAGACCCGATGCTTGCTCCTGACCCGGAGCTCGGCCGTCACTAGCTCTTGCTGGATCGTGTACTTCAGAAGGTCCGAATACTGGTCAAGCTGGTGCTTCCGGTCCAGCAGATCCTGATCGGACTTCCTTCGACGGCGACCTTCAATGGCCTGATTGATTGCAACACCGAGAGCGGTGCCGAGAACTGTTGCGATCGCGACCACAAGAGCATCGGACATCCCGCTTTCCTCCCCAGAAAGGCTCTTCAGAACCCCTGACACGGCGCTCGACCAATCACGAGGGCGGCAGCCCTGGTGGCGGCAACCTCGGGGGACTCTTTCGGGTGCGCCAGAGCGCCACGAACCTCTCGACCAACCCGAAGCACCGCTCCGCAACCGTGACGGCCCCTGCCGCCACACCGACGACGCCTCCAGCCACCACGATCCACTCAGGCATCGTCACCGCCTTGGTCCTCCCGGGACCCCTCTAGCACGCCCGATCTCGCCTGCAGTCAGTTGCATCAGTTCCCGGAAAGTCTGGTCCGCCCGGACCTTCGATCCCGTGTAACAGAAACCTACGACAAGGCTAGTGGGGTCCCGCAACCCTTGGTCAACACGGCTGTTTCGGCTGGCCGGTGCCACTACACAGAGCAGCCTTAATTCAGGAACTCTGTGTATTCTGAGTCCCTAGGCTCAGTCTTTTCGATGTGAATTGGGTCGTTCGAACGCACTCTACGCATCGAACCCACTATACGGATTCCGATCTGGTTCGCACCGCCGCTATTGCACGATTCAGCGGCAGCTCAGAAGGTAACGTGCCCGCTAAAGTCGCTTTGAAATCTGGTCATGGCGGAAACCCTGGCCAGCAGGAAGCAAAAGGTCTCGACAGTCGGGCGGGAAGCTGTGTGAGGTTCATGGAGTTTCCCAACCTATTCGATATCAGCGCGAATCCCACGCTCTGTGATTTCCTCGCATCAAACGCATTCGTACGCCGTGTAGTAGGACCACCCGGCTCGGGAAAGAGCACTGCCTGTTGCGTCGAGATCCTTCGCCGCGCTCGGGAACAGAAACCAGGACTCGACGGAATATAAGAAGGACCCAATTCGCCGTCATTCGAAACACCTACGCCGAGCTGCGCGATACCACGCGAAATACCTTCGAGGAAGTATACCGGGACTTCATCGCCCGGAAGTTGGGGATCTTAAAAGAGCAGGAATGTGCTTCACCATTCACGCAGGAGATATCCACTGCGGAGTCCTGTTCCGCGCCTTCGATAAGCAAGAGTGGAGGAAGGAAAGCGCGGAAGATCGGGTTGAAAAACCAAACTTCCTCGCTTCCCAATCTTCCGCGCTTCGCGTGAAAGCTGTTAGTCCTAATCGAGGACCAGCGCGGCGCGACCGGGGATCGAGTTTTCCCGGAGCAGTTGGTGCGCCGTCTCCAGCTCCTCCAGGCGGAAGGTGCGGGTCACGATCGCCTTGAGGCGTTTCTGGCGGAGGAGCTCCAGGGTCTGGGCCAGCTCGGACAGCGTGACGTAGCGCGAGCCGTGGATCTCCAGCATCTTGCGGAGCATGAACCCCGGGTCGACGCGAAAAGTGGGATCCTTGCCGAAGACGGCCTTGGGGCGGTTGCCGACGATCACCAGCCGGCCGGCGGGCGCGAGCGAGCGGACGCAGGCTTCCAAAGTTTCGGCCGAGGAGACGAAGTCGATGGCCGCTTCCACGCCACGCCCGGACGTTCTCGCCAGCACCTGCTTGGACAGCTCCTCGCCCCGCGCGTCGATCGTCTCGTCGGCGCCCGCCGCACGCACCATGTCCAGCTTCGCGTCCGTGACGTCCGCGCCGATCACCCAGCCGCCGCACAGCCTGGCCACCTGCACGGCGTGGATCCCCACTCCGCCGCCGGCGCCCACGATGAGCACGCGATCCCCGGGACCGATGCGCGCCTCCTCGCGGCAGGCGTGCAGCGGCGTGGCGATGGCGTCTGCCGCGATGGCAGCCTCGAGATACGAAACGCCCTCGGGAATGCGGCAGAGATTGCGCGCCGGGACGACCAGGTATTCCGCGTATCCGCCGTCCGCGGCCATGCCCAGGTAGCCGCCGAATCGCTCGCACAGCGTCTCCCGGCCGCCGCGGCAAAAGGAGCACGTCCCGCAGGTCAGGTAGAAGTGGCACGCGACGCGGTCGCCGGCGTTCACGCCCTGCACTTGGGATCCGACTTCCGCGACGTCGCCGGCCACCTCGTGTCCGGGGATGCGCGGGAACGAAGTGACCAGTCCCGGATTGGCGGTCATGATGACGACGGTGAGTCCCACGCCGGTGGCGCGCACGCGGACGCGCACCTCGCCCGGTCCCGGCACGGGGATGGGGACTTCCGTGAGATGCAGCGGGCCGGCGAGCTCCCGCAGCACCATCGCCTTCATCGTGCCGCGGCGGTCCAAGGCTCACCTCTCGAGCTGGAACTCCGCCTGGCGCGCCTCGTCCATCAGCGTGCGCCAGACGTGCTCGCGCAGCTCGGCGAAGCGCGGCGAGGCCAGCGTCTCGCGCGTGCGCGGCCGGGGCAGGTTCACGGGCACGATCTCGGACACGGTGCTCGGCTTGCCCTTGAGCACCATCACCCGGTCGCCCATCAGCACCGCCTCTTCGATGGAGTGGGTGACGAAAATCGTCGAGGTGGGTCGCAACTGCCAGATGCGCAAGAGCTCGAACTGCAGGATCTCGCGCGTCTGCGCGTCGACCGCGGCGAACGGCTCGTCCATCAGCAGCACGTCCGGCTCGACGGCGAGCGCGCGTGCGAGGCCGCAGCGCTGCTGCATCCCGCCGGAGAGCTGGTACGGATAGGCGTCCTCGAACCCGCTCAGCCCGACGAGCTGGATGAAGTACGGCACCCGCTCCTGGATCACCGCTTTTGACGCGCCGGCGAGGCGCAATCCGTAGGCGACGTTCCCGAACACCGTCTTCCAGGGAAAGAGGCCGAAGTGCTGGAACACCATGGCAGCCTTGGGCAGCGGACCGGTGACGCGCTGGCCGTCGACCCGCACCTCGCCCTCGCTCATGGGGATGAGCCCGTCCAGGCAGCGGAGCAGGGTCGTCTTTCCGCAACCGGAAGGACCCACGAGCGCGAGGATCTCGCGGTGACCGACGCGCAGGTTGACGTCGCGGAAGACCTGCAGCGAGCCGTAGCGCTTGCACGCGCCGGTCACCGTGATGCGCGGCGCCGCCGCGGCGGCGTCCTGCTGCGGCGCTGGCTCGGTGGAGAGGCGCATCCTTTGCGATCAATCCGCCGGTTGCCCGCGACCGCCCTGCTTCGCCCAGTACTCCGGCGACGCCTTCGTCCTGGCCAGCGCATCGGCGGTCTCGGTGCCCGGCGCCATCGAGGCGGACGTACCCGCGAGCACCTGGTGGTGCTCGATGTTCAGCGTGCGCAGCCATCGCTGCTGCCCCATCGTGGTCGCCACGAAGTAGCCCAGCTCGACCAGCTCGGGCTCGGTGAAGTGCCGGCGCAGCCTGTCCCAGAAGGCGTCGTCCGTCTCCAGGTCCCAGGTGATCGCCTCGGTGTACGCCAAGGCGGCCTTCTCGCGCTCGCCGTAGCGCTTCGACTTCTCGAAATCGAGCAGCTCGCGGTAGTCCTCCTCGAGGAGCCCGGCCTTGGCGGACTTCATCGAGCGCTGGTTCCCGCAGTACTCGCACTTCACCGAGCGCGAGACGTAGACGCGGCACAGCTCCTTGATGCTGTGGTCGAGGACTCCGTTCTTGAACACGTCGCGCCAGGTATTGGCGAACGACCAGAAGACCGCCGGCACGTGCGCGCGAATCGCGGAGCTCTCGGGACGGGGCGTGCCTTCACGCCGGCAGCGGTCCAGCTCCTCCTTCATCTTCGGATCGGAGATGGTGTCGGGATCGACATAGCTGATGCGTTGCCTGGCCATCGGGACCTCCCCGGCGATGCGACGGATGCGAGAGATTGCGCACGATCGTATCGGCGCGGATACGGGCGGTCAACGCCGTTTGACCGCTCCCGGCTGCTGTGGAATGAACCCTGGTGCAAACGTCTGCCGCGGGCGGGGGCGGCGACGGAAGGAGAGTGCCGCCATGGCCAGCGATCGGCGGGAGCCGAAGGCCATCTCGCGCGACCAGGTGCCCGACGGGGAGGTGCTCAAGCCCGGCTACAACTGGAGCCGTCAGATCCCCGCGCATGGACATTCCGCCGTCGATTTCGAGGAGCGGGTCAACTTCCGCCGGCTGCATGACTACCGCCTGGCGCGCGCCCGCCAGGCGCTCGCCGGCTCGAAGCTCGGCTCCGTGCTCTGCTTCGACAACAACAACATCCGCTACCTGACCAGCACGGTCATCGGCGAATGGTCGCGCGACAAGATGTGCCGCTTCGCGCTGCTCACCGGAAACGGCGAGCCATACCTGTGGGACTTCGGGTCGGCGGCGGTCCACCACCGCCTCTACGCTCCCTGGCTGCCGCGCGATCACTGCCTGGCGGGGATGGTCGGGCTGCGCGGTTCCGTCCCACCGGAGGCGGGTCTGTTCAAGCGGGCGGCGGAGGAGATCAAGTCCATCCTCAAGGAGCAGGGCGTGGCCGGGATGCCCATCGGCCTCGACATCGCCGAGCTTCCGCTGGTGTTCGCGCTGCGCGAGGCAGGGCTCGAGGTGCGCGACGGGCAGCAGACGATGCTCGACGCGCGGCAGATCAAGAACATCGACGAGATCATGCTGCTCAACATGTCCGCCGCGATGGTCGACGGCGTCTACCAGGTCATCTCGGAGCACCTGAAGCCCGGCGTGCGCGAGTGCGACATCGTCGCGCTCGCCAACAAGACGCTCTACGAGATGGGCTCGGACGACGTCGAGGGGATCAACGCCATCGCCGGCGAGCGCTGCAGCCCGCATCCGCACAACTTCACCGACCGCCTCATCCGGCCAGGCGACCAGGCGTTCTTCGACATCATCCAGTCGTTCACCGGGTACCGCACCTGCTACTACCGGACCTTCGCCGTCGGCCGCGCCACCCAGCCGCAGAAGGACGCCTACCGCAAGGCGCGCGAGTGGATGGACGCCTCGATCGAGATGGTCAAGCCAGGCGTCACCACCGACAAGATCGCCGCCTGCTGGCCCAAGGCCGAAGACTTCGGCTTCGCTAGCGAGATGGAAGCGTTCGCTCTGCAGTTCGGCCACGGCCTGGGCCTCGCGCTCCATGAGCGGCCGATCGTCAGCCGGCTGGTCTCCTTCGACCGGCCGATGGAAATCGAGGAGGGCATGG
>JBJMQJ010000069.1:0-6806 GCA_045802765.1 Myxococcales bacterium | reverse complement strand
CGATCGAAGACGCTCAATCTCCTCACCAGCTACGTGATCGCGTTCTTCTACGGCCATCCCGCCGTCGCCTGGGTGCCGACGCACAACCAGGTGCACCACAAGCTGAACAACAAGCCGGGCGACAGCTCGCGCTCGCCGAAGCTCTTCGCCGGCAATCACCTGGCGGCGCTGATCGTCTATCCGACGCTGACCAACTTCGCGCAAACGCGGGACATCAACGCCTTCCTGAAGGATCTCTGGGTGCGCGACCGGGCGGCGTTCCGGGCGGCGGCCTCCGAGTACGTCGTCTTCCTCGGGACCATGGCGCTCCTCTTCGCGCTCGACTGGCGAAAGGCGCTGCTCTTCTTCGTCATCCCCCAGCAGGTGGCCCTCTTCGCCATCCAGTGCGTCAACTTCCTGCAGCACATCGAGACGGATGCGGACAGCGAGTGGAACCACTCGCGCAACTTCGTCGGTCCGGTGCTCAATGCGCTGCTCTTCAACAACGGCTACCACACGGTGCACCACCTCAAGCCGGGCGTGCACTGGTCCGAGCTCCCGGAGCTCCACGCCCGGTACGCCGCGCGCATCCATCCCTCTCTGCTCGAGCGTTCCTGGCTCCGATACTTCGGCCGGACCTACCTGTGGCGGCCTCTTGCAGGCGTCCCGGCGCCAGTGCTTCCGGCCGACCCGGCGTAGGCGGTAGACTCCTCCGCCCTGCGCCGGAGGTCTCCCGCATGCGCGGCACCATGATGGACCTGCCCCTCACGGTCTCGCTCCTCGCGGAGCGCGCCGCCCGCTACTTCCCCGACCGCGAAGTCGTCTCCCGGCAGCCCGACAAGGCGCTGCACCGGACCACCTGGGGATCGGTGATCGAGCGCGCCCGCGCATTGGCCGGCGCGCTGCTGCGGGCGGGCATGCGCAAGGGCGACCGGGTGGCGACGCTGATGTGGAACCACGCGCCGCACCTGGAGACGTACTTCGCGGCGCCGCTCGCGGGCGGCGTCGTCCACACGCTCAACCTGCGCCTGTCGCCCGACGACCTCGCGTACATCTCGACGCACGCCGAGGACCGGTTCCTGGTGGTCGACGACGTGCTCCTGCCGCTGCTCGACAAGTTCCGCGCCCGCGCGCCGTTCGAGCAGATCGTCGTGGTCCGCCACACCGGGCGCGAGGCGCCCGCCGGCCTCATCGATTACGAGACATTTCTCAATAGCGCGGGCGGGAAGTTCGATCCGCCCCAGCTCGACGAGCAGGACGCGTGCGGCCTCTGCTACACGTCGGGGACCACCGGCAGGCCGAAAGGCGTCGTCTACACCCACCGCTCCACCGTGCTGCACACGCTGTTCACCGCCTTCGGAGACGGGCTGGGGCTCCGCCAGGCGGACACGCTGCTGCCAGTCGTCCCGATGTTCCACGTGAACGCGTGGGGCCTGCCTTACGGCTGCGCGCTCACCGGAGCGAAGCTGGTCTTCCCTGGCCCGCACCTCGACGCGCAGAGCCTGCTCGACCTGCTCGAGCGCGAGCGCGTCACCGTCGGCGCGGGCGTTCCCACCATCTGGATGGGAATCCTCGACGCGCTCGAGAAGGAACCCGGGCGCTGGAAGCTGCAGCCGGGGCTGCGGATGATCGTGGGCGGCTCCGCGGCGCCCGAGGCGCTCATCCGCGGGTTCGACAAGCACGGCCTGCGCCTCATCCACGCCTGGGGGATGACCGAGATGTCGCCGCTGGGCTCCTGCTCGTGGCTCAAGTCCAGCATGAAAGACGTGCCCTACGACGAGCAGGTCAAGGTGCGGGCCAAGCAGGGCCTGCCGGCGGCTCTCGTGCAAGTGCGCGGGGTCGACGAGAACGGCCGCGAGGTCCCCTGGGATGGCAAGACGCAGGGGGAGCTCCAGGTCCGCGGCCCCTGGGTCGCGTCGGCCTACACGGACATGGAGGGCGCGCAGGACCGCTGGACGAAGGACGGCTGGTTCAAGACCGGCGACGTGGTCACCATCGACGCCGACGGCTACCTGAACTTGACCGACCGCACCAAGGACCTGATCAAGTCGGGCGGCGAGTGGATCAGCTCGGTGGCCGTGGAGAACGCGCTGATGGGCCACCCGGCGGTGAAGGAGGCGGCAGTGGTCGCGGTGCCGCACCCGAAGTGGTCGGAGCGGCCGCTCGCGGTCGTCGTGCTTCGCGAAGGCGCCCGCGCGACCGGACAGGAGCTTCGCGAGTACCTCGCGGGCAGGGTGCACAGCTACTGGGTGCCGGATGCAGTCGAGTTCATCGACGCCATCCCGCGCACCTCGACGGGCAAGTTCCTCAAATCCGCGCTGCGGGAGAAGTACCGGAGCTATCAGCTGCCCGCGACCCCGTCGCGGGAGTCGCGCGAGCGGAACGCATGACGCAGGTCACGGCCGGACGAACGCGACGCCGTTCGAGCGCGACGTCCCCTGCGCTTCGCGCAACGCCGGGCGAGCGCTCGCATGCCGCGAGGATGCCCGTCGCGATGGCGGCGAGTACCGGGATCCCGCTCTGGCGCACGGCGGGCGGAAAGCTGGAGCGCCCGGCGGTCTGCGGCGAGCCTCGAAGGACCTTGCGCCCGCGGTGCGATCGTTAGCCGAATTGCCAGCGGGCGACCACCGAGCCGCCGTCGATCTGCGCGATGCAGATGACTTCGCGGTTGCCCGGACGGGACTCCGCCCAGGCGACGTGCGTGGCGTTGGAGCGGACCCAGAGGATTTCGATGCGGTTGCCGGGCGGGGCCTGCCGCTCCTCCTGCAAGCGCGCGACGATTTCGAGATGCGCCTGGGAGGCGCCGCGGACATCCGCGCGGAAGAGCTGGGGCGGGACGCGAAGGGGCAACGGCGAGGTCGAGGCCAAGGTCGAGGTCGAGGGCAAGGTCGAGGGCAAGGGGGAGCTTGAGGGCGAGGGGGCGGTCGAGGTTGGCGGGCCGAGCGCCTCCCGCAGCCGCTGCTCCTCGAGGATGCTCTCGTTTCGCGCCGCCCGCACCGCCCGCCGGACGAGCCAGCCGCAGAGCGCCAGGAAGACCAAGCCAGGCCCCCACAGATCGCGCAGCGCATCGGTGAAGGCGTTTGCCGGCATCACTCGGCCTCCGCCCGCATGGGCGTGCCGATCACCCGCACGCGGGAATGCCCGCTGTCGACCAGCGCCGGCGTGATCGGGTCGTGCAGCTTGACGTAGCTCATCACGATGTCGCGGGTGAGCACCGACCCGGTCCGCCGTGGTGCGTCCTTCAGCATGGACAGCCCGTCGCCGCCGTTGGCGAGGAAGTCGGACACCGACACGGCGTGGCTGCCGGGCGCGCAAGGCGCATCGCAAGCAGAGGGCGAGCAGGCGCGGGTCCGGCACAGCGCCGTGCCAGCCTCGTCGGTCACCTCCGTCACCAGGGCCCCCGCGGGCCAAGCGCCTCTGGCTGGGGCAAGCGTCGCGAACCGGTCCCATTCGATCGTGTAGCGCAGCCCCGAGACCTGGAGCGGCAGCTTGCCCGCGCGGAGGACCGCCTCCAGCGCATCGCGGATCGCGTCCGCCGTCACCTCCACGACTACCTGCAAGTTGTCGAACGGATAGAGGTCGAAGATCTGCCCGAAGGTGATCGGGCCTCTGCGGACTTCCGGCACGCGCAGGCCGCCCGAGTTCTGCAGGGCGAACTCGGCCTGCATCCCGCCGCCCGCGCCCGAGCGCAGCGCGTCCGCCACCAGGTTCCCCAGCGAGCCGTCGCGGCCCTTGCGCAGGTCGACCTCGCTCGATCCGATGCGCGTCTCGCGCAGCCTTCGCACCTGCTCGTCGTAGCTCAGCAGGAGAGCAGCGATGTCGCCGTCGGGCGCCACCTTCTTCCCCCGCCACTCCGGGGCGCGCCCCTCATACGTGTGGAAGATGGGCTGCGGGGCGCCGGGCTTGGGGAACGTTCCCTCGTTCACGGCGAACTGGGCGACGCGACCCGCGCCGTCCAGGGTCAGCTCGATGACCGAGAATTGCTGCAGCTTCGTCCCGGCCTGCACGATGGGGATGCCGGAGACCACCAGCGGCGGAGGGCCTATGGCCGTGTGGTGGTGCCCGCTGACGATCGCGTCCACCTTGCCGGCCGCTGCTTCGGCGATGCGCTGCACCTCGCGTGCAGGCGGGAAAGGTCCGGCGTGCGCCGTCACGATGACGACGGTGGCGCCGCGAGCGCGGAGCGCGTCAGCCTCTTGCGCCGCGGCCGGTCCGCCGGGCGCGAACTCCAGGTCGGCGACGTTCAGCGGGTTGGTCACGGTAGGCGTGTCGACGGTGGCGAGGCCGATGACCCCGACCTTCAGGCCGTGCACGTCGAGCAGCGCCGAAGGCCTCGCCCACGCGGGCCGCTCGCGCGTCCCCTTCTTGAAAACGTTCGCGGCGAGCATCGGATAGCGCGCCTGCTTCATGCGCTCGAGCAGCACCGGCAGGCCGAAGTCGAACTCATGGTTCCCGACCGCGGCGGCCGCCACTCCGACGGCATTGAAGGCGTCCACCACCGATCGACCCTGGAACTGGTTGGAGATGAGCGTGCCCTGGAACTCGTCGCCGGCATCGATCAGCAGCGCCTCACCGCCCCGTTCCCGCGCATCGCGGCGGATGGCGTCCATCCAGCCGCCCAACCACTCGATGCCCCCGAGCGGATCGCTCGTCGAGGCGGCGAGCGGCCGCGGCGCCGGCGAGGCGAGCAGCGCGCCGTGCACGTCGTTGATCCCGACGATCACCAGGAGCCGCGGCGAGTCGCCGGGCGGAGAGGCGGGCTGCCTGATCCGCGGCGACGGAGCGGAGCACGACGCGGCCAGCAGCAGGGTGATGAAAACGGCGCGCAGTCGGGCCACCTGGGAAATTGTCGCCGATCGCTCGCCGCCGCGGGACCGGTCGAAAGACCGATAAAATTGCATACCATGACACCCCGATGACAGCGCTTGCTTATCCCTGACCTTGGGACGCCGCCGATGGGCGGCCAACTCCGGAGACCTGCGAGATGACGGACGCGCGCGCCCTCGCGAGAAGCGAGGACGAGAAGCTGGACCTGTGGAGCTCGATCCCCTTCTTCGCCGCTCACGCGGTGGCGATCGTCGCGCCCTTCTTCCTCCCGTTCTCCTGGAAGCTCGTCGCCCTCGCGGTGCTGCTCTATTACGCTCGCATGGCGGGGACGACGATCGGGTACCACCGCTACGCGTCGCACCGCGGCTTCAAGACCAGCCGCGTCTTCCAGTTCGTGCTCGCCTTCTGGGCGGAGACCAGCGCGCAGAAGGGCATGCTGTGGTGGGCCGCGCATCACCGAAACCACCACAAGTACTCGGACCAGCCCGAGGACGTGCACAGCCCGCAGCGCGGCTTCTGGTGGAGCCACGTGGGCTGGATCCTTTGCCAGCGATATGCCGCGACGGGAGAGATCAAGGACCTCTCGCGGTATCCGGAGCTGCGCTTCCTGAACCGCTTCCACCTGTTTCCGCCGGTGCTGCTCGGGACCGCGCTCTTCCTCGCGGGCGGCTGGTCGTGGCTGGTGTGGGGATTCTTCGTCTCCACGGTGCTCCTCTGGCACGGGACCTTCGTGGTGAACTCGCTGAACCACGTCTGGGGATCGCGCCGCTACGCGACGACCGACACGAGCCGCAACAATCCGGTGCTCGCGCTCCTCACCATGGGCGAGGGCTGGCACAACAATCACCACCACTACATGAGCTCGGCGAACCAGGGCTTCTTCTGGTGGGAGGTGGACCTGAGCTACTACCTCATCCGCCTCTTCCAGGCCCTCGGCCTGGTCTGGGAAGTGCGCACGCCCCCCGAAAGGGTCCGCCGCGCCACCATCTCCGCCGAGACAGGATCGACCAACGCGCAGCCGACAGGCGTGCAAGTCGCTCTCGAGCTGCAGCTCTAGCGAGCCAAAGAGATCGCCGCGAAGAGCGCGAAGAATTGGGATCAAAAGACCTTCGCGCTCTTCGCGCCCTTCGCGGTGATCCTTTCGTCCCTAACCCCAGCGTTCCAGGAAGGAATGGAATTGGACGCCGACGCCCGGGGGGTCGTGGCGGCGCCAGCGGACGTGGGCCTTCACCGAGACGGTCTTCCCCTCGGGCAGCTCGATGTCCGCCACCAGCCATTCGGCCCCGTCGGGCAGGGTGACGCGCAGGAAGGCGCCGCCCGGCGAGATGTTCTCCGCCACCGCCGCCACCTCGCTCCGCTCGAACTTGATCCGCGCGGGGAGCTGCACCCGGCTGCGCCGGTGGCGGCGGCGCTGGTCTCGGGATCCTTCAGGAAAGTCCATGGGTCGCTCTCTTTCGCGGACCATGCGCTTCGAGCGATCGCGCGTCCAATTTTCGGCGTGCCGCCGCCCGTCCAGCTCTGCGCCAGTCACCTGCACGACGCTCCGCGGCGTGGGGTGGCTTGACGTTCTGCGTCTACAGCCCTAACCCGGTAGACATGCCCGAGGTGACATCCGGGTCCCCGGGGACCCGGCGGACCGTTCAGCGCGGCCGCTACTACGAGGACTTCCAGGTCGGCGACCTGTACCGGCATCATTGGGGCCGTACCCTGACCCAGGGTGAGTGTCAGCTCTTCGCCACCGGCACGATGAACGCGGTGCCGCTCTATTTCAACGAGTTGTTTGCCAGAAAGCTCGGCCACCCCGCCGTGCCGGCGCATCCGCTCCTCGTCATGAACGTGGTCTTCGGGATGACCGTGGAGGACCTCTCCGAGCAGGCGCTGGCGCATCTCGGGTACTGGGACTTGCGGTTCCCGCGCTTCGTCTACCCAGGCGATACGCTGATCTCGTCTTCGCAGGTCCTCGACAAGCGCGAGAGCGGGTCGAAGCCCGACCGGGGCAT
>JBJMQJ010000068.1:0-3705 GCA_045802765.1 Myxococcales bacterium | reverse complement strand
GTGCTTCGCCCTCTTTCCGCAGCTCGCCGCGCGCAAGGAGCAGGTCGCCGGAACGCTCTCCGGCGGCGAGCAGCAGATGCTCGCCACCGCGCGAGCGCTCATGTTCGAGGCGAAGCTGCTCGCCATCGACGAGCCCTCCCTCGGGCTCGCCCCGCGGGTCCGCGAGGAGCTCTTCGCCGCCATCGGCCGGATCCATGCGGAAGGCATCCCCATCCTGCTGGTCGAGCAGGAGGTGGCGCAGGTCTTCAAGATGGCGGACCGGAGCTACGTGCTCTCGCAGGGCAGGATCATCGCGGCGGGCACGGGGGCGCGCCTCACGGCAGACGAGAGCTTGCGCGCGGGGTACCTGGGTCTGTGAGCGCCGGTGTCGCCGCGGGGGCTTGCGCGCGCGCGGCCGCGCGCAAGGGCACGCCGCAGATGCGGCAGCTCGTCCGCCACGCGGCGCTCCGCTCCTTGCAACGCGGGCACGGCGTTTCGATGCGGTCGCGCACCCAGGGCGTCAGCCCGCGCGGCATGAAGAGCAACACGATGAGCACGATGACCGCGAAGATGAGCAGCCGCAGCTCGCCGAACGCGGTGAAGCTGCCCAGCCACTCGGTCAGCGGGTAGAGGACGAACACCGCGACCACCGGACCGTAGATGGTGGCGACTCCGCCGAAGATTCCCCAGATCACCGCCTGGAACGACAGTCCCACTTCCAGCGTGGACGGCC
Source organism: Myxococcales bacterium (assembly GCA_045802765.1). GTDB lineage: Bacteria > Myxococcota > Myxococcia > Myxococcales > 40CM-4-68-19 > VBKO01. The sequence goes on along the minus strand of JBJMQJ010000068.1, from coordinate 2,993 downwards.
CGGCCCCGCGCATGAAGTGGGCGTAGAGCGCGCCCGCGACGCCCGCGGCGCAGGCCGAGATGGCGAAGGCGGCGACCTTGTAGCGCGGCGTGTTGATCCCCGACGCGCGCGCGGCCACCTCGTCGTCGCGGATCGCGTGCAGGACCAGGCCGAACCTCGAGTCGGCGATCGCCCACAGCGTGTAGACGAGCGCCAGCATCGCCGCCGCGATGAGGTAGTAGTTGGCCGTCCGCGAGGCGAAGATCGAGCGAACCCCCGAGACGCCCAGCTCGCCTCCGGAGCGTTCCGGGAAGGCGAACAGGATTCCCAGGGTGATGAGCGGGAACGCCAGCGTCGCGAGCGAGAGGTACGAGCCGCGCAGGCGAAGGCACAGGTAGCCGACGACGACGCCCGCCGCGCTCGCCACGGCGGCCCCCAGCGGCACACCGAGCAACGGCGGGATGCCCAGCTCGAGCGAGGCGAGAGCGGAGGAGTAGGCGCCGACGCCGAAGAAGAGCGCGTGGCCGAAGCTCACCTGGCCGGCGTATCCCGCGAGCAAGTCCCAGCTCGCCGCGTAGACCGCGAAGACGCAGGTCATCGCCACGATGCGCAGCAGGTAGGCGTCGTCGGACAGGATCGGCAGCAGGAGGATCCCCGCCGCCCAGGCGAGGGCCACCGTACGCGAGGGCAAGACGAGAACGTCGTTGCGCAGGTTCACCCAGGCGCGTCGTGCGAAGAAGGGAAGCGAGCTCGCCATGGCAGCAGGGGCGGAAGCGTCCGCCGTCAGCGCTCCTCCTCGAAGGCCACCCCGTACAGTCCCTCGGGCCGCGCGAGGAGGACGACCACCATGATCGAGAGCGCAACCGCGCCTTTGAGGAAGGCGCCCTGCGGAAGCAGGAAGACGGTGATCGCCTCGACGTACCCGATGACGAACGCGCCGACCAGGCTGCCTTTGAGGCTGCCCAGACCGCCGAGCACGACGACGGCGAGCACGGTGACGAGCGGCGCGAGCCACATGAACGGATCGACGACGAAGACGGGCGCGACGGACACGCCGGCGACCGCGGCGAGCGCGACGGAGATCGCCATGGTCGCCATGGCCACGCTCCGCACGTCCATGCCCATCAGATTGGCCACCTCGAGATCGTTGGCGGTGGCGCGGATGGCGAGCCCGAGCCGGGTGCGGTGGAGGACGAACCAGACGGTGGCGAGCGAGGCTCCGGCGATGAGGAGGATGAGGAGCCGCTGGTACGGGATGCTCACTCCCAACAGCGTGACGACCCCTTCCAGCGCGTTGGGGATGCCCAGGTAGTGGCCGCCGAAGAAGCGCAGCATCAGCTCCTGGAAGATGAGACCGAGCGCGATGGTGGCGATGAGCACCGCCGACTCGTGCTGCCGGACCGGCTCGATGAAGAGGCGGTAGCACACGAGCGACAGCGCGGTCACCGCGGCCACGGACGCGAGGGCGGCGAGTCCCATCGGCATGCCCGTGTACGTGAGCAGCGTGTACAGGCAATAAGCGGCGAGCATGTAGAAGGCGCTGTGCGCGACGTTGACGATCCGCGCGACGCCGAAGATGAGCGAGAAGCCCATCGCGAGCAGCGCGTAGACGCCGCCGTTCACGAGCCCGGTGATGAGGATGTCCTGCAGCATGGCGCGAAGGCGGCGCGCGCACCCGGCGAGGGCGCGCGGCCGCTGTCCGTCACTTCGCCGGTTCGGCCTTCGCCTGCCGTTCGCCGGGCAGCTTGAACGGCTTCATGCCTTTCACCTGCGGCGGCCAGAACGGCACCTTCTCGCCGTCCTGCCACTGGACGGCGATGCCCGTCGTCTTGCCGATTCCCCACACCGGATCGTGCGTCTTGGTGAACTCGAGGTTCGCGGCGGTCCCGACGGAGCTGGTCTGCTCGAGGATCGGCACCAGCTTGTCCGCGTCCGCCGAGCCCGCCTTCTCGATCGACTCCTTCAATAGATTGATCGCGTCGTACGTCGCGGCGGTGTAGGTGGGCGCCTTGTGGAAGCGGGCCTTGAACGCCTTAACGAAGGCGGCCGTCTTCGGCGTCACCTCCACTTCGGCGTAGGTGTCCAGCGTGGCGACGTAATTGCCCTTGCTGGCCGTCGCCTGCCAGAACCCGTCCTTCTGCGCCTCGACGTTGATGCCGAAGGCGATGGCCTTGACGTTCCGCTCTCCCATCTGCCGCCCCACCACGATTCCGACCGGGCCGGAGAGCGCGGTGAAGACGATGTCCGCGCCCGCCCGCTCGATCGCCGCCAGCTCGGCGGTCACGTCGGTCGCGGTCGCCGACGGTTGCCACAGGCCCACCACTTCCATCTTCATCTTGGGCAGGTTCGACTGGGCGGCGGCGACGATGGCCTGCGTCCAGAGCACCTTCTCGGCCAGGATCGCCACCTTGGGCGTCTCCTTGTGGAGCGACGCGCGGATCTGGCCGGCGATGCTGCCGAGCACGGTGAAGATCGTCTTGCCGAGGTCCGGCGAGTTGAGCGGCGAGACGCGGAACCAGTACTTGTACCGGTTGTAGTCCTTCTCCACGTTCGCGCCGAGCTTCGCGTCGGCGGCGCCCACGCCGAGGAAGAGCTTCTTGTTGTCCATCGCGACTTCCTGCATCGCGAGCACCGCCTCCGAGCGGAACCCGCCGATGACGAAGTCCGCCTTGTCGCGGGTGATGGCCCGTTCCATCGCATTCGTCGCGTCCGTCACCGACTGGATCTCGTTGGTGTCGACGCGCACGAGCTCGATCTGCTTCTTCTTGCCCGCGACCGAGATCCCGCCCGCCTTGTTGATCTCGTCGCGCGCCAGCTCGGCGCCTGCCCAGTGGTTCTCGCCCTGCGCGAAGGCCATCGGACCGAGGATGGCGACCTTGATCGAGCCCTGTGCCCGTGCAGCGGGCGCTGCGAACGCTGCCGCTGCAGCTAGCGCGATGAAACGCAGCATGCGACCTCCCATGTGGACTGTACGCGGTCTTCGAGACGGGTCGATGCTGCCAAAAACCGGGGGG
>JBJMQJ010000067.1:0-7463 GCA_045802765.1 Myxococcales bacterium | reverse complement strand
GCGGCTGACCGAGCTGCCGCAGTCCAACGCGGTGGTGATCTACATGATGGACGTCTCGGGCTCGATGGGCGACGAGCAGAAGGAGATCGTCCGCATCGAGAGCTTCTGGATCGACACCTGGCTGCGCTCGCAGTACCAGGGCATCGAGAGCCGCTACATCATCCACGACGCGATGGCCAAGGAGGTCGATCGCGAGACCTTCTTCCGCACCCGCGAATCGGGCGGCACCATGATCAGCTCGGCCTACAAGCTCTGCCGGGACATCATGGATGCCGAGTACGATTCCGGCTCCTGGAACATCTATCCCTTCCACTTCTCCGACGGGGACAACTGGAGCGCCGACGACACTCGCACCTGCGTGGGGCTGCTCAAGGGCGAGATCCTTCCCAAGGTGAATCAGTTCGCGTACGGCCAGGTGGAGAGCCCCTACGGCAGCGGGCAGTTCATCAAGGACCTGCGCGAGGCGTTCGATGGCGTGGAGAACGTCGCGCTCTCCGAGATCGCCAACAAGGACGCCATCTACAACTCCATCAAGGACTTCCTCGGGAAGGGCTCCTAAGGGTGAACGAGAACAAGGACACGCGACTCCCGCCGCATCTCAGAGACATCCAGCGGGAGATCGAGGGATACGCGAAGGGCTTCGGCCTCGACTTCTACGAGACCATCTTCGAGGTGCTCGGGTACGACGAGATCAACATGGTGGCCGCCTACGGCGGCTTCCCCAACCGCTACCCGCACTGGCGGTTCGGGATGGAGTACGAGCAGCTCTCCAAGGGATACGAGTACGGGCTCTCGAAGATCTACGAGATGGTCATCAACAACAATCCCTCGTACGCCTACCTGCTCGAGTCGAACATGGACGTGGACCAGAAGCTGGTCATGGCCCACGTCTACGGGCACGTCGACTTCTTCAAGAACAACTTCAGCTTCCGCCATACCAACCGCAAGATGATGGACGAGATGGCGAACCACGCCACGCGCGTGCGCCGCATCATCGACAAGGTGGGGCTGGAGCCGGTGGAGACGTTCGTCGATCGCTCGCTCTCCCTGGAAAACCTCATCGACCAGCACTCGCAGCACTTCCAGCGGCGCGCGAAGGACAAGGACGAAGAGGACAAGCCCATCGAGGTGCGCGGCTTCAAGGCCGACCGCGAGTACATGCAGGGGTTCATCAACCCGCGCGAGTTCCTCGACGAGCAGCGCAAGAAGCTGGAGGACGAGCGCGCGGCGAAGAAGAAGTTCCCCGAGCGCCCGGCGCGGGACGTGCTGCAGTTCCTGCTGGAGAACGCCCCGCTGGAACGGTGGGAGGGGGAGATCCTTTCGTTAATGCGGGAAGAGGCTTATTATTTTGCACCGCAGGGACAAACTAAGATCGCTAACGAAGGGTGGGCCTCGTTTTGGCATAGCAAGATCATGACGGAGAAGGCGCTGAAGGACTCCGAGATCGTCGACTACGCCGACCACCACAGTGGGACGATGGGGACGCGGCCGGGCGCGATCAATCCGTACAAGCTGGGGATCGAGCTGTGGCGTCACATCGAGGACCGCTGGAACCGCGGGCGCTTCGGCAAGGAATACGACGACTGCGACGACCTGCGCGCCCGGCGCGCGTGGGACAAGAAGCTGGGGCTCGGGCGGCAGAAGATCTTCGAGGTGCGCAAGCACTACAACGACGTCACCTTCATCGACGAGTTCCTCACCGCCGACTTCGCCGCCGAGCAGAAGCTCTTCGTCTACGGGTTCAACGAGAAGGGGAACCGCTGGGAGATCCTCGACCGCGAGTTCCAGAAGGTGAAGCGCAAGCTCCTCCAGCAGCTCACCAACTTCGGCCAGCCCATCATCGAGGTGGTGGACGGGAACTTCGAGAATCGGGGCGAGCTCCTCCTCGCGCACCGCCACGACGGCATGGACCTGCGCGTCGACTACGCCAAGGACACGCTGGTCAACCTGCAGGCGATGTGGCGCAGGCCCGTGGCGATCGTGACCCGGGTGGACGGCAAGGGCATCTTGATGCGCTTCGACGGGCGCGACCACGCCGACCGCAAGGTCGATTACTGATACATTGGTGGGGACACCATGAAATGGTGTCCCCCTGTGGCACACGGGAGAGACCGTGCGTCGTTCCGCTGAAGAGCCGGAGTCGAGCGAGACGCGCACGCTGATCGCGCGGGCCTTCACCTTGGTGGAGGACGTGATCTACATCGGCATCGGCGCGCTGCTCGCGCTGAGCGCCGCGATGCTCCTCGTGAACGGCGCCATCGGGCTCTGGAAGGCGTCGATGCAGGGCGCCCCTCTTCCGGGAGTGATCAACCTGCTCGACCGGACCCTGCTCGTGCTGATGCTGGTGGAGCTGCTCTACACCGTGCAGGTCTCGTTCCGCGAGCACGCGCTCCTGCCGGAGCCGTTCTTGATCGTCGGGCTCATCGCCGCCACCCGGCGGATCCTGGTGGTGACCGCCGAGTTCTCCGTCACCGGCAAGGACAACGCGCCCGAGCGGTTTCGCGACGGCATGCTGGAGATCGCGCTGCTCACGCTGATGACGGTCGCGCTGGTGGCGTCGCTCCTGATGCTCCGGCGCGTTCGCGAGCCCGCGAAGGTGTCCGCCCCGCGCTCGTAGGCTGGCGCGAGACCACCGCGACGAACGACGCGACGGCGAGCGGTCCGACGAGCAGCCCCACCGCGCCGAACAGCGCCAGGCCGCCGATGAGGGCAAAGAAGAGGACGGCGCCGTCGAGGTGGACCCCTTCCTTGATGAGGAGCGGCTTCACCACGTTGTCGATCAGCCCGACCACCAGAAGCGCCCAGGAGGCGAGGAACAGCGCCGACCAAGGGTGCCCCAGGGCGAGCACGAGGCCGGCGAGCGGCAATGCCACGATGGTCGTCCCCACCGAAGGGATGAAGGCGGCGAGGAAGGTGAGCAACCCGAAGAAGACCGGGTTCGGCACCCCCGCGATCAGGTACCCCGCGGTCGCCGCAAAAGCTTGCACCAGCGCCGTGAGAAACAAGGAGGCGAGCACCGAGCGCGAGGCCTTCCGCAGCTCCGCCGCGAGCGCCTGCGTGTCGTCGGGCGCGGGCGAGATGCCGGCGAGCCACCCGACCAGCCTGCGGCCGTCGAGGAGGAAGAAATAGAAGGCGATGACCAGGAACACCGCCTGCACGACGACCTGCGCGGTCGCGCTGACCGCGCCGCCGACGAACGCGGCGGTGGCGAGGCCGCGTTTGGCCAGCTCCGAGGCGATCTCCTCCGCGCCTGTCGAGAGCCGGGCTAGACCTTCCTGGAGGAGCGCGGCCAATCGACCGGGAAGGTAGGTGAGGAGTCCTTCCGGCCCCTGCGTCTGGAGCGTCGTGCGCACGAACTGGATGGCCTGGATCGCCTCGCGGACGGCGACGCTGACGACCCACGCGAGCGGAACGAGCACGAGGAGCACGAGCGCGGCGACGAACAGCGCAGCGGCAAGCTGCCTGCGCCCGTGTATCGCGCGCGACAGGCGGTCGTGCCACGGCACGACCCCCGCAGCCAGCACGGCCGCTACCAGGAGCGGCTGCCAGAGCGGGAGCGCGACCGCCAGCACCAGCGCTCCGGAGGCGAGCACCAGCGCGCCCCGGTACAGCGACTTCCGCCGCATCATGGCCGCAAGGCTAAGCACGGAGCGCTGCATCTACCGCCACCGGAACAGGCGCAGCGCGAGCCCGAACGACACGGCGCCGATGGCCGCGAGCAGCCCGGCCTCGCCTGCGACGGCGCGGGGCCCCGCACCCTCGATCATCACGGCGCGGACCGAGTCGTTGAGCGCAGTGAGCGGCAGCGCGCGCAGGAACGGCTGGAAGAAGTCGGGAAAGCGCGCCGTGGAGAAGAAGACGCCGGACCCGATGAACATCGGGAGCATGACGAGGTTGATGAGCCCGCTCACCGTCTGCGTGTTTTGCGCCCGCGCGGCGACGAGAAGGCCGAGGCCGGCGAAGGCGAGCGCGCCGAGCAGCGAGAGCGCGACCAGCAGGACGAGCGATCCGGCCACTCCGACGCCGAACGCGAGCCAGCCGAAGAGCAACAGCAGCGGCAGCTCGAGGAAGAAGAAGGCAGCGCGCATGAGGACGAACGACCAGAGGAACTGCGCCCGGCTCATCGGAGTGGCCATCAGCCGCTTGAGGAGCTTGCGCGTGCGCATCTCCACCACCACGTAGCCGATGCCCCACATGCTGCCGGACATGATGTTCATCCCGATCAGGCCGGGGATGAGGAAGTCGATGTAGCGCGAGCCGGCCGCGGCGACGGGATGGTCGACCGTTTGCAAGACGTCGGCGCGCCCGGAGGCGCGCTGCAGGGCGGCGTCGACGATCTCACGCGCCAGCCGGCTCTCGGGGCGCGTCGGGTCGAAGTCGTATTCGACGCGATCTCCCGGGCGGACGAAGACCGCGATCTTGCCGGTGCTCAGGTCGCGCGTGCTCTGGCCGTAGTACTCGCGCACTTCGACGCCTTGGGTGGCGCGGAGCGCGTCGACGACGCGCCTGGATGCGGTGGCGTCGGGACCCGACCACACCCCGACCGCGACCGGATCCGGCGGCTTGTTGCGGAAGGCGACCCCCAGCGCGACGGAGAGGGCGAGCGGGAACGCGAAGGTCCAGAACACGGCGGAGGGCTCGCGAAAGAACATGCGCAGGCGGGCGAGCGTGAGCTGCCAGAGCGGATCGGTCCTCATTCGCGGAGCTGCCTCCCCGTCAGGGTCACGAACACGTCCTCGAGCGTGGCCTGGTGCGTGGACAGCTGGGTCAGCGCGGCCCCGCGCGCCTGCGCCAGCGCGAGCAGCGCGGGCAGCGTCTGGTGGAGCTTCTCCACCGCCAGCGAGACGGTGTCCCCTGCTCGCGAGAGCCGATGCACGCCGGGCAATGCGGACAGCTCCCCGTCCGCCACGGCGCCATCCAGCTGCGCGACGATGACCTGCTGCCCTCCGAGCGAGGCGATCAGCTCCGCCGGAGTGCCGAGAGCGATCACCTTGCCCCGGTCCACCACCGCGACGCGGTCGCACAGGCGCTCCGCCTCGTCCATGTAGTGCGTGGTGAGCAGGACGGTGCGGCCGCGAGATTTGAAGCCGAGCACCACGTCCCACAGCTGCCGGCGCGACTGCGGGTCGAGGCCGGTGGTCGGCTCGTCCAGGAAGAGCAGCTCGGGGTCGGAGACCAGGGCGCAGCCCACCGCGAGGCGCTGCTTCTGGCCGCCGGACAGCTTCTCCGTCCAGCTGCCGCGCTTGTCGAAGAGTCCCACCAGGTCGAGCACCTCGCTCACTGGCCGTCCGGCCTCGAAGAACGAGCGGAAGAGGGTCAACACCTCCTCGACGGTGAGCTTGTCCGGCAGGTGCGTTTCTTGAAGGGAGATGCCCAGCCGCTGGCGCAGCGCGCGCTCGTCGGTCTTCCAGCGCATCCCGAGGACCTCGACGTCGCCGGAAGTCGGCTCGAGCAAACCTTCGAGGACCTCGACGGTCGTCGTCTTCCCCGCGCCGTTGGGCCCGAGCAGCCCGAAGCACTCGCCGCGCCGCACGGACAGGTCGAGCCCGTCCACCGCCGTCACCCGATCGTATTTCTTGACCAGCCCGCCGCAGCGGATGGCGAGGTCCATCACCGCTTCTTCGGGCGGGCGATCTCGACCGTGAGCGGCTTGTCCCGCAGCGCCTTCCCGCTCGCCGCCACGTAGGCCGCCTCGCTCCCGGGTTGCACGAGCACGTACGCGTACCGCGGCTTCAGGTCGACCGCGAGCACCGTCTCGCGAGGCTGCGCCGCGGCCTCCGCCAGCGCGGCGGCGACCGCTTCCTTGTCCCAGCCCTGCTCGGACCCCAGCGAGACGTAGAGCTTGATCCGGTCCGCCGGCGCCGGCTCGGCGGGCTTCTCCGCGCGGTCGCTGGGCGACTCGGCCGCGCGCTCCATGCGCGGCCTGCGCCGCTCGCGGTCGTGACCGCCGCGGGCGCGCTTCTGCTCCTTGTGCACCTGCTCGACCTGGTGGCTCTGCAGGAGCTTCTCGCCCGCGGCGCGGGCCTGCGCCTTCTCCATCCGGTGGTGGGTGAAGAAGTAGCGCAGCGCGTACGCGAGCAATTGCTTGCCGTCCTCGCGCGCCGCCATGTCCTGCGCGAGCGGCAGGTACGCCTCGAAGGCGGCTCCCGCGGTCATCGCGTCGCGCAGCTCCTTCATGCGCAGCTCGGTCCACAAGCTCTTCGCCTCCTCCGGCGTGGGGAGGCTGCGCTTCTCGAACTGGATGCCGAAGTTGCGCTCCAGCGCCGTCAACGTCACCAGCTCGGCGCCGGACACCAGGCTGATGGCGGTGCCCTTCTTCCCGATGCGCCCGGTCCGGCCGACGCGGTGCAGGTAGACGGACGGGTCCTCGGGGAGCGAATAGTTGATCACGTGCGAGAGGTCGGAGATGTCGATGCCGCGCGCGGCGATGTCCGTCGCCACCATGAACTTGAGCTCGCCGCGCTTCACCTTCCCCATCACCCGCTCCCGTTCCTTCTGCGGCAGGTCCCCGTTGAGCATCTCCGCGTCGAGTCCGTTGCGGTTCAACACGTTCGCGATCAGCTCGGTGTCGGTGCGGGTGTTGCAGAAGATGATCGCGCTCTCCGGATCCTCCCGCTCCAAGAGGTAGAGCAGGTTGCGCGGCTTGGGGTACTGGTCGACGACGTAATAGATGACGTTCTTGATGTGCTCGACGGTGAAGACGTCCTCGGAGAGGAGGATCGTCTCCGGGTTGCGCAGGTACTTGGCCGCGAGCTGCTCGATGTCCGGCGCAACGGTGGCGGAGAAGAGCAGCGTCTGGCGATCGGCCGGCAAGTGATCGAGGATCCGCGTCACCTCCTCGTAGAAGCCGGCCGAGAGCATCTCGTCCGCCTCGTCCAGCACCGCGATCCGCGTCTCGTCGAGCTTGAGGATCCCGCGCCGGATGTGGTCGTAGACGCGCCCCGGGGTGCCGACGATGACCTCGGCGCCCGCCTGCAGCGCCTGGGTCTGCGCACCCATCGGCGCGCCGCCGTACACGGCGATGACGGAGATGTTCTTGTGCCGCGCCAGCGCTTCCAGCTCCTGCGAGACCTGCAGCGCGAGCTCGCGCGTGTTGCAGAGCACCAGCGCGCTCGCTTTGCGCGTCCCGCCGGGGATACGCTCCAAAAGCGGAATGCCGAACGCGGCGGTCTTCCCCGTGCCGGTCTTGCTGCGGCAGATGACGTCGCGGCCGGCGAGGATGAGCCCGATGACGGCCGCCTGCACCGGCGTCGGAGTGGTATATCCGCGGTCGCCGATGCCGCGGCGTAGCTCATCGGAGAGCGGAAGGTCCGCAAAGCTCGTACTGCTGACGTAATCGCTCATTCTTGAACCGCGAAAAGTTTGCCTGTATAGCACCGCGACCCGCGGGAAGATAGACGATCACCCATGCCCAGCAACCGGCGACGGCCGGGCAAGCGTCCGAGAGCAGACCCGGCGCCTAG
>JBJMQJ010000066.1:0-4504 GCA_045802765.1 Myxococcales bacterium | reverse complement strand
GAGGTGAGCTTGCGCAGCAGGTCGTCGCGGGTGTGCACGTCGACCGCGCCGCGGATGACCTCGGCGAGCTGCTCGGAGGGCGTCGCGCGCCGCAGGAGGTCCTTGGTCATTCGGGAAGCATCTCCCGGATGCGCGCGATGCCGCGCGCGCGTCCCGTCTCGTCGTCGATGTCGACGATTGCTCCCTGCAGCACGGTCTCGCCCTGCGCCGTCTCGAAAGGTGTGTGCCGCGCCGTCAGGAACCGCTCGATCGCGGACTCCTTGCGCAGGCCGATCACGCTGTCCCACGGGCCGCACATGCCCACGTCGGTCTGGTACGCCGTCCCCGCGCGCAGCACGCGCTCGTCGGACGTCTGCACGTGCGTGTGCGTCCCCAGCACCGCGGAGACGCGGCCGTCGAGGAAATGGCCCATCGCGTTCTTCTCGCTGGTCGCCTCGCAGTGCATGTCGACGAGGATGCACGGAGTCTCCTGCCGCAGCTGCGCGACCAGCCGCTCCGCGGCGCGAAAAGGACAGTCGAGCGGCTTCATGAAGAGCCGGCCCTCGAGGTTCACCACCCCCAGCTTGCGCCCGCTCTTGGACGTGACCACGGCGTACCCGCGCCCGGGCGCGCCCTCCGGATAGTTGGCGGGACGCAGCTGCCGCGAGCCGTTCCGATCGAGGTACGGCAGGATCTCGCGCTTGCTCCAGGTGTGGTTCCCGCCGGTGAGGAGGTCGAGCCCAGCCTCGAGCAGATCGTCCGCGCTCTCCGGCGTGATGCCCGCTCCGCCCGCCGAGTTCTCCGAGTTGCCCACGCACAGGTCGAGGCCGTGGCGCTGGCGGAGGACGGGCACGAAGTGGCGCACCGCGGCCCGGCCGGGCTTGCCCACGATGTCGCCCACGAACAGGACCTTCAACGCGCGCTCCTCGCGACGACGAGCCGCGCCTCGGTGCAGACGGCGTCGACCGGATGGTCATGCTCGCCCACCGGGACCTCGGGCACAAGCTGAGATTCGAAGACGAGGGCGGCGCTTCGGCCGCTGAACGCCGCCAGCGTGGCGTCGTAGTGGCCGCGCCCGCGTCCGAGCCTGTGGCCTTGCAGGTCGACGGCGAGCGCCGGGACGACCAACACGTCGATGTCGCTCAGCGGCACCGGATCGCCCCCCGGCTCCAGCACGCCGAGGGGGCCACGAGACCACGCACCGCTCTCGCGCCGGAACCGCAGCTCTGCCTGTCCGGGGACGACGCACGGAAAGCAAGCGCGCTCGCGGAGCGCCGAGATCAAGAGATCCGTCCCGCATTCCGAGGGCAGGGCGCGGTAGAGCCCGACGTTTCCGGTGAGCAGGCCGCTCGCGAGCAGCCGCTCCTGCGCCGCCCGCGACTGTTCGGGCGTGCCGCGCGGCCTGCGCCGCAGCTCGTCGCGCAGCGCGATCTTCCGCTCCTCGAGGGTCACGCGCCACCCGGCAAAACGAAGGGAGCGGCAGCGCGCGCCGCCGCTCCCGGAAAGCCCCCCGCCTTGGCCGTGTGGGCAGCATCGGTGGTGCCCTGCGCTATGGCAGGTGGGACCCCGGTTGGCCTGCTTCAGGCTTCCCCAGTCGGCCTTTCGGGCCGGGGGCTTGCACACCGCAGGCGCGGACAGGACCCCGTTGGACAGCTATCGGGCACGAGGTTGGCCGCCCATCACGCAATCCAGGCAGGGGAAGTGGACATTGGGGGACACGATAAAGACATCGTGTCCCCACCGCGATCGTGGTGGGGACACCATGTTTTTATGGTGTCCCCCAGTGGCCCATCCCCTCGGATTCCTCCTGTACGGAGAAGTGTGGAGCGGGGGCCCGGTGAAGTCAACGCGCACATTTGCCGCTCGTGCACCCCTCCGGTACAGTCGCCGCTGGTGCACAGCCCGCTCGCCACCCTGCTGCTCGCGCTGGCGGCCGACTCCGGGCGCGGGGCGAGGGTATGGACACAAGGGGACACCATAAGAACATGGTGTCCCCACCGCGGGGCATGGTGTCCCCACCGCGAGGGTGTGCCCGGCGCGCACTACCTGGGGCGGGCACCTTGAGTGTGGCCAAGGCGCTCCCCCGCTTCGGCCGTTTCGAGATCCTGCAGCTGCTCGGGCGCGGGGGCATGGCCGAGGTCTACAAGGCGCGCGTCGTCGAAGGGACGCGCGCCGGCGAGGTGATCGCGCTGAAGCGGCTCGCCCCGAAGCTCGCCGCCGATGCCGAGGCCGTCGACCTGTTCACCGTGGAGGCCGACGTCTCGCGCCTCCTCAAGCACCCCAATATCGTCGAGGTGCTCGAGGCGGGCGTCGTCGGCGAGATGTACTACCTGGCGATGGAGTACGTGGACGGCCGCGACCTGGGAATGGTGCTGGCCCGTTGCCGGGAGCGGAAGATCTTCCTGCCGGTGCCGTTCGCGCTCTACATCGTGCGCCGCGTGCTCGACGCGCTCGCCTACGCGCACGAGGCGCGCGGACCTACCGGCCTGCACCTCAACATCGTTCATTGCGACGTGTCGCCGTCGAACCTGTTCATCTCGCGGCTGGGAGAGATCAAGCTGGGCGACTTCGGCATCGCCAAGGTCCGCTCGATGGGCGGCGACAGCGGCGAGACGTTGTGGGGCAAGCTCGCGTATCTCGCTCCGGAGCAGCTCGACCGGGGTCCGCTGACTCCGCGCGTGGATCTGTGGGGCTCGGCGCTCGTCCTCTACGAGATCCTCGGCAACCAGCGCACCTTCCAGGGCAGCAATACCGAGCAGCTCCAGCACGCGGTCCGGCACGGGCAGATCCAGCCGGTCGAGGACCTGCGCAAGGACCTGCCGTCGGGGCTCGCCCACGTCATGCGCAGGGCGCTGAACCGCGATCCCGACAAGCGCTACCAGACGGCGGCGGAGTTCAGCGACGCGCTGAAGCCTTTCCACGACGAGATGGTCGGCGAGGCGCTCGGCATCGCCAGCGTCGTGCGCGGCCTGTTCAAGCAATGAGCGGCGATGCTCAGCGCGGCCGGCGGTCGGGACGGGCGCGCGTCCGCGCCACCACCACCGGAAGCAGGGCGGCCACCGCCTCGATGTCCGCCGCCGCCGTCCCGCTCCAGAGCGAGAAGCGGACTGCCCCGCGGGCGAGCGCGGCCGGGTAGCCCATCGCGAGAAGGACGGGGGACGGCTCCAGCGATCCGGAGCTGCAGGCCGACCCGGTCGAGACGGCCACCCCCGCGAGGTCCAGCGCGACGAGCAGCGTCTCGCCGTCGCAACCCTCGAAGGCGACGTTCAAGGTATTGCAGATCCGCGAGACGTCCGCCCCGGCGACGTGCGCTCCCGGGATCTCCCGGGCGGCGGCTTCCAACCTGTCGCGCAGAGCGGCGAGACGCGGCGCCTCGACGGGCACCGCCGCCACGGCGCGCGAGACCGCCTCGCCGAGACCGACGATCGCCGCCACGTTCTCGGTCCCTGCCCGGCGGCCGCGTTCCTGGTGCCCGCCGACTTGCACGGGGGCGAGCGGGATCCCGCGCCGGACCCAGAGGAGCCCGGCGCCCTTGGGCCCGCCGATCTTGTGCGCGGAGCAGGACAGCAGGTCGACCGGGAGCTGCCGGACGCGGAGGGGCATCTTCCCGACCGCCTGCACGGCGTCCGTGTGGAAGGGAACTCCGTGGCGCCGGCACAACTCGCCGATCTGGTCCAGCGGGAAGGCGATGCCGGTCTCGTTGTTCGCCGCCATCGCCGAGCACAGGTCCGCGCCGGGCAACGCAGCCTCGAGCGCGGCGAGATCGAGCCGCCCCGATCGATCGACGGGAATGCGGACCACTTGGACGCCGGTCCGCTCCAGGTCGGCGCAGGCGCCGAGCAGGGCAGGGTGCTCGACGGAAGTGGTGACCACCTTCCGACGACCGAGCCCGCGCACGGCCAGGGCGTCCGCCTCGGTGCCGCCGGAGGTGAAGACGATCTCGCGCGGATCGCAATCGAGAGCGGCGCCGCACTGCTCCCGGGCCCGGTCCACCAAGGCGCGGGCGTCCTGGCCCGGCTTGTGGACCGACGACGGATTGGCGAACACCTCCGCCAGCGCCGGCCGCATGGCGGCCATCACCGCGGGGTCGAGGGGAGTGGTCGCGTTGGCGTCGAGGTAGATCACGGCTCAAGGAACGAGAGGCGTCCCGGGGCCGGCGCGCAGGTGGAAAACCTTGAGGAAGGCCGCGGCCAGCTCCTGCGCCAGCTGCTCCTGCGTGCGGCCGTCGAGCGGGATGCGTGCTCCGGCCATGGCGCCATGCCCGCCCGCGCTGCCGCCGAAAGCGCTGCACACCTCGCGCACTACCTTCCCGGCGTTCACGCGGCGATCGTTCAGCCGCAGCGACAGATACAGCTCGCCCTTGAAGGCGCCGGTGGCGAGCGACCAGCGCAGGCCCTCGAGGCTGACGAGGCGCTCCGCCACTTCCGGCACGATCACGGGAACGTAGACGTCGCCGAGATCGACGACGCACGCCTGCCCGTTGCCGTGCAGCCGGGCTCGCTCGTAGGCGGTGTGGTAGGCGGCG
>JBJMQJ010000006.1:0-4243 GCA_045802765.1 Myxococcales bacterium | reverse complement strand
CCTCCTGCAGCCAGATGGGAACGGCGTTCCGTCCCTTGCGGGTGACGAGGTAGTGCACGAACTCGTGCGAGAGCGTGTCCAACCAGGCGTAGCCGCGCAGGAGCGCGCGCGGCGAGGTGATCATCAGGCGGTTGTACTTGCACAGGGCGATGGTGCCGCTCGCCTTGATCTCGGCCACCGTGAGCGGCGAGACGCGGGCGAGCGCCTGCGCCGTCTCGTACACCTCGACGCGGATCTTGCCCGGCGGCGAGTAGCCGAGGTCCTGCGTCAGCGCGGCGTGGGCCTTCTCCAGCGCCTCGAGCGCGTAGGGGACGAGCAGCGCGTCCTTCCCCGGCCGCGTGTACACCACGAAATGCGCGCTCTCGTGCGCCTCGTCGCCCTTCACCTCGTCAGCGACCGCCTGGGCGAGCTTCGCCTGCGCCTCGAACCCGTCGATCTGGCTGGCGCCGCGCGAGCGCGCCTCGCCGTACGCGCTCACCGACTCGGCGTACTTTCCCTGCTCGAAGAGCACCCGGGCGCGGAAGAATGCCGCCGCCACGGAGGCGCCGTCCTGGGAGACGAGCTCGCCCAGATCGCGCTGCGCTCCCTCGATGTCCCAGGCCTCGAGATCGGTATCGATCCGCTCGGCGAGCTGCGAGGTCGTCCTGGCTGCGGCAGCGGAAGGTCCCGCGAGCCCCATCGAGAGGACCAGCAGGAGCGCCCGACGTGCGCCGGCGCGAGCCGCGAGCCGCGAGCCGCGAGCCGGTCGCCTCACTTCACCAGCTCCTCGTAATACTGCTTGACCCGCTCCTGGTACTTCTCCGGCGCCTTCTGCTTCATCGCGTCGAGCAGCTCCTTGCGGAACTCCTGCGGCCCGCGCCCCGCCTCGGCGTCGGGGATCTCCACCTTCTGCGTGTCCATGTCGCCCGATTCGTTCTCGCCCTGCTCGCCGGAGGGCTCTCCCCAGGGCATCGGCATCCGTGGCCCGCTCTGGCCCTTCCCTCCCGCCTGCTTGGCCATCTGCTGCATGGCATCCTCGAACTTCTGCAGCTGCTCGAGCGCCTGCTCCTCGCCGGCCTGCGCCCCGCGCGGCTCGCCCTGGCCCAGCCTCTGCTCCGCGCGTCCCATCCCCTCCTGCGCCTGCTGCAGCATCTGCTCGTGCTGCGGGCCGAAGATGGGGACCTTGCGACCGACCTGGCCGAGCTGCTCGCGCGCTTGCTGCAGATCGTCGCCGATCTTCTTCTGCTCGGCCTGCTGCCGGAGCATCTCCTCCATCTGCTGCGGCGTCAGCGGCTCGCCGCGCGGCATCGTCTGCTGCAGCTCGCTGACGACGTCGCGCAGCGGCGGCGCGGCGCCCTGCACGCCCTTCATCCCGCGCTTCACCGCTTCCGGATCGCGCACGAACCCCGGGTAGCGCTGCGCGAGCTGCTCTTCCATCCCCAGGCGCGCCTGCAAGGTCTCCACCGCGCGCAGGCTGCGTTCGGCCTGCTCCAGCGCCTCGGAGAAGTCGCCGGACTCGAGGGCGCGCGCGAGATCGTCCACCCGCGACTGCGCCGCTTCCAGCACGTCCTCGAGGCCCATCCGCTCCGCCAGCTTGGAATCGATCTGCTTCACTCCCTGGCGCGCCTGCTCCACCTTCTCGCGCAGGCGCTTGGCGAGGTCCTTGCCGCCGCGCTGGTCGAAGCGCTTCTGCTGCTGGGCGCCCATCTCCCGGCGGAGCTGGGAGGTGCGCTGCTGCAGGGCCTTCTCCCGCGCGGTGATCTCGCGCAGCTTCTGGGCAGCCTGCGACAGCTTCTGCGCTTCTTCCGAGTACTGCCCGCCCTGCTCGTCCTGCGAACGCTGCGACAGGCTCTTCTCCAGCTTGTCCAGGTCCTGGCCGAGCTGGTCGAGCTGCTTCAACGCGTCGTCCACCTTTCCACTCTGCAGCTTGCGCTGGATGTCGGAGAGCTGCGAGAGCAGGTCCTGCTGCCGCTCGACGTTCTCCATCGCCTCCGCGTTGAGGTGCTCGTCGCGGATGCCGCGCGCCATCTCCTGCATGCGCGCCATCAGATCCTGGATGCGCTCGCGCATGCGCTCCACCTCGGAGAGGATCTGCCGCTTGGTCTCCTCGTCGGGCGCCTTGCGCAGCTTGTCCGCCAACCGCGAAAGCTCGCGGCGGGAGGCGGCCAGCTCCTTGCCGATCTCCTGCATCGCATCGAGCCGCGCCTTGTCGAGCAGGTCCTGCAGGTAAAGGATGTCCTTCTCCTCCTCGGCGATCTCCGCTTGGAGCGCGCGCGAGAAATTGCGCTGCGCGCCGTCCAGCCCGGCCGATCCGCGGGAGAGCGGCGAGCGCGCCAGCGAAGTGCGGCGGACGGCGGGCCCCAGCGAGCTCGCCGCATAGCGCAGCGCCCGCCCGACCTCGCGCGGCGCCATCTTGTCCTTGATGAGCGCGGTCCCCGCCGCCTGCACCTCCGAGACGAGCTGCAGCGCTCCCTGGTCCTTGGCCGCGGTCGCGGAGTACCAGCCCGAGGCGTCGGCGGCGGGGGCCGGCTTCTCTTCGATGCGGTCCGCCGCCAGCGTCACCAGCCGCTCCCAGAGGGCCTGCGCGCGCAGCAGCGCCTCGCGGCTGTGCTCCGCCGCGGAGAACACCTTCAGCACCTGCGTGGCGGACGCGCCCCGCTGCGGGCCGTCCACCGCGTCGTTGTCGCGCGCCTCGACGGAGTAGGTCACCTTGTCGCCGGCGCGGAGCCGCAAGGGCGAGAGCTCCCAGGCGTAGGTCCCCCGCAAGCGGCGGGCCGCTTGCGCCGGCGTCTGCAGCACGACTCGCTCTTCCTTCCCGCCCGCGAGTTGGAAGAGGAGCGCCACCTGCGAGAGGCCGTAGTCGTCCGCCGCCGTCCAGTTGAGCACCACCCGCCCCTGCGGATCGACTTCCAGGGTCTTCTCCGAAGGCGCCTCGATGGTCACCTGCGGCGGCTGGTCCGCGACGATCTCGACCGGGCGCTCCGGTCCCTGCGCGAGAGTGCGCCCTTTGGCGTCGAGGAAGCGAAAGCTCCAGCGGCCGGGCTGGGTGAGCGTGAGCGAGCCGGAGAGCTGGCGGCGCCCGGGGCCCTGGGCGAGCAGCTTGACTGGCTTGCCGTTCAGCACCGCGACCGCCTCGGAAAGATCGCGATCGGCGCGGGCGGCGATGTGCGCCTCCGTCCCGCGGGGCGCGCGCAGGTCTCCCGCAGTGCCTTCCTCGGTGCGGGCGGGCAGCCCGGTGTACTGTGGGTACAAGTACGTGATGGTCAGATCGCCGACGATGGGGGACAGCTCCGGAGGGGGCGCGGCCGCGTCGCCTCCGCGGAGGCGCGAAAGCCCCAGCGCCAGGCGCCGCGGGGCGGCGAGCTGGAAGATCCCCGCGACGATCAGCGCTCCGGCGAGCACCGCCAGCGGTACCCCGGCCGAGCGCAGCGGGAGCTTGCCGCGCACGTCGAGCGAACGGGCCTGGTCCGCGGCGCGGAGGTGCAACAGGGAGAGGAGATCTCGGGAGATCCCGGGCTGCTCGGGCGCGCGCGACAGCTCGACGCTGGAGAGCAGCTCGGACGATCCCAGCAGGAGCCGCGCCAGCGCCACGTCGTCCCCGGCCGCCGCGCGCTGCAGCGGAGAGCGCAGCGAGAACGCCACCACGCCCGCCGCCGCGAGCGAGAGGAGCACCGCCGTCGCGCCGCGCGCCACGGCCGCTGGCGCGAACGACCCCAGCAGCGCTCCGGCGCAGATCGCCAGCACGACGCCGGCAGCGAAGAGGGCGAGACCACGTAGGAGGGCTAGGCCGCGCGCACGCCGCCGCGCTCTCCCCAGTCGCGCGGCGATCTCCCGCCGCGCGGCAAGCCCCTGCTCGGCCAACGTCGAGAGGCGGGAGGGAGCGAGCCCACCCAGCTCGGGGATCTCCGGTGTCGGCTGCGGCAGTTGCATCGGACCAGCCAAGTGTGTGGGTCTATCCGCGGGACACGAAGCCCGCACGGGCATCGTAGTCTAGACAACGACGTACGGCTTACATTCCCGCACGGCCTGAGAAGGGGCAGGCACATGGCAACCATTCCCGGACGGCCTGAGAAGGGGCAGGCACATGGCAACCATTCCCGCACGCCCTGCAGACGGGCAGGCGTTCGTGGACCTTGCTCCAGTGAATAGAAGGCCGATCGGGCGCGTCGCATGACCGAGAGCAGGAAGCCGCCCGGGCGGGGCGCTGATCCGCCGGACGACAGATCGCTCGTCCGGGCCGCGCAGGGCGGCGACGCGCAGGCGT
>JBJMQJ010000065.1:0-7796 GCA_045802765.1 Myxococcales bacterium | reverse complement strand
CTGCTTGCTGCTCTCGGGCGGGTCGATGTTCCCGCCCTTCTTCCGCAAGCCCCGCTCCAAGGCCTTCAACCGCTACAGCCTTTCGCTCGTGCTCGAGAAGCTGCGGCGGACGCGCAACCTGGTCGGCTTCCACCCGGAAGGCACGCGGAACAAGGGAAATGATCCGTACCAGCTGCTGCCCGCGCAGCCCGGCGCGGGCGAGGTCGCGCTCAAGTCACGTCCAGTGGTGGTGGTGCCTGCCTTCGTCACCGGGCTTTCCAACAAGCTGGGGCACGAGATCGCCGCCAACCTGCGCGCCCGCGACCCGATCGTCGCCGTCTTCGGCGAGCCCATCGATCTCTCGGCGTTCCCCGGTGCGACCCGGCTCGCCCACCACAAGAAGTGCGCCGATCTGTTCCGCGAGCGCATCTCCGCCCTGATGAACGAGGAAAAACGCGCGCGGGACGAAGTCCTCTCGGTTGGTCGGCCTTGACCGCCAGCCGCCAGCCGCCCGCCGGCAGCCGCCAGCCGATCCTTACCGCTGCTTCTCCGGCGCCGGCCCGGCTCGGACGCTGACCAGGCGAGGGCGGAGGAGCGCCGCGATGGTGCGCTCCAGCTCTTCGGGCTCGAAGGGCTTGCCGACGTACCCTTGGGCGCCCATCAGCTCGGCCTCCCACTCGAATCCGAAGCCGGAGATGATCACCACCGGCACGTCCTTCGTCTCCGGCGTGGCGCGCAGCTTCTGCAGCAGCTCGCGGCCGTTCATCACCGGCATCTGCAGATCGAGGAGCACCAGGAGCGGAGGCTTCTTCTCGATCTGCTCCAGGGCGTCCCTGCCGTTGGCCGCCTCCTCGACCTGGTAGCCCTTCATCTCCAGGGCCGCCCGCAGGCCTTCGCGGAAGTCCGTGTCGTCGTCGACGACGAGGATGTAGGGCCAGCGGCGCACGGCAGGGGCCTCCGGGTCGGCCCTGATCTAACGACGATCGGCCAGGAACGGAAGGGGACGCTCGGACGGCTGGCCGATAACCGTACCTGCAATTTGACAGCCACCCGGCGCAGCTTCCGGCGGAGCATCGCTTTTCTCGGCCCGAAGATTATGGGATCCAAGGTGGCGAGCAAGGGCAGGGGGCGATGGGTCGAACCGCCGCAGCGCAGAACCGCGCCGCCGTCCGGCTATCCGTCGAGGTGCGACGAGGTGCGCACGCGGCTCGTATCCTCCGCGCCGCCGCAAGGCACCAGCTAGCGGCGCTCGATCTGTCGCGGGAGCTCTCGCTGACGCTGGTCTCCGATCGGCGGATGCGCACGCTCAACCGGGACTGGCGCGGGAAGGATCGGGAGACGGACGTGCTCTCGTTTCCGCAGCATGGCGCGTCGATCGGCGACGTGGTGATCTCGCTCGACACGGCCCGGCGGCAGGCGCGCGAGGGCGGCTGGAGCCTCGCCGCCGAGCTGCGCCGCCTGCTCGCGCACGGCCTCCTGCACTGCCTGGGCCACGATCACCACACGCCGGCGGACGCCCGCCGCATGGCCGCTGCCGAGGAGCGGCTGCTCGGCCGCCGCGGCATGGTGGGCGAGTCTTCGATGGCGCGGAAGAGGTGAGAGCGGCGAAGGCGCGAGAGGGCGGTGAAGATGCGAGACGGCAGCGAAGACGCGAGAGGTCGGCGAAGACGTCAGAGGGCGGCGAACAGGTGAGAGGAACGCTTCGCCGGCCGTTTTTTCCACCAGCCGCCAGCCGCCAGCGGCCAGCCGTCCGCCCCAGCCGAACTTCTGGGTTCCTTTGCGCGCGGGAGTCCGCTACGCTTGACGGCGCATGGCCTCGCCCTCCCCGGAGCTGGACGAGCTTTCGCGGCGCCTCGAGGCGCTGCGGGGGTCGCTTTGACATCGAGCGCAAGCGTGCGCGCGTCGAGCTGATCGAGCGCGAAAGCGTGCAGCCGGGCTTCTGGGAGGACCAGAAGCGCGCCCAGCACCTGTCGCGGGAGAAGAGCCAGCTCGAGCTGGCCATCGCCTCCTTCGAGCGGGAAAAGCAGCGGCTCGAGGACGCGGTCGCGCTGCACGAGCTCGCCGAGGAGGCGAACGACGAGCAGGCGCGCGCCGAGGCGGAGGTCGCCACGCGCGAGGCGGAGCAGGCGGTTGCGAGGCTCGAGCTGTCGCGCATGCTGAGCGGTCCGCAGGACCACCTGAACGCCATCGTCGAGATCAACGCCGGCGCGGGCGGCACGGAATCGCAGGATTGGGCGCAGGTGCTCTACCGGATGTACACGCGCTACGCCGAGCGGAAAGGCTGGGAGGTCGAGCCGGGAGACTTCCAGCCCGGCGAGGAGGCGGGTCTCAAGAACGCCTCCTTCATCGCGCGCGGCGACCACACCTACGGCTGGCTCAAGGCCGAGCTCGGCGTCCACCGGCTGGTGCGAATCTCTCCCTTCGACGCGAATGCGCGCAGGCACACCAGCTTCGCCTCGGTGTTCGTCTATCCCGAGGTGGACGAGGACATCGAGCTGGTGATCAACCCGGCCGACGTGCGCACCGACACCTTTCGCAGCTCAGGCGCGGGCGGCCAGAAGGTGAACAAGACCGACTCCGCCATTCGCCTGACGCACCTGCCTACCGGTATCGTCGTCTCGATGCAGAACGAGCGAAGCCAGCACAAGAACCGGGACATGGCCTGGAAGGTGCTGCGCTCGCGACTGTACGAGCTGGAATTGCGCAAGCAGCAGGCGCAGCGCGACAAGGTGGAGGCGTCGAAGGCGGACATCTCCTTCGGGTCGCAGATCCGCAACTACGTGCTCGCGCCCTACCGGATGGTGAAGGACGTGCGCACCGGCGTGGAGAGCGGGAACCCCGACGCGGTGCTCGACGGCGATCTCGACCAGTTCATCCAGCCCTACCTGCTCGGCGTGCGCCGCAAGGACCGGCCGGGCAGCTCCCCCGAGGCGGAGGTGTAAGACGTGGCCATCATCCACTACGACGTGACGTTCTCCGGCAACACGCCCTCGCTGATCGATCTGAAGCACCAGATCGAGAAGCGCACCGGGCTCGAGGTGCACCTCTGGAAGGACGCGCTGGACAAGGACCTCGACCACGAGTGGCCGCACATCGGGCACGTCCGCGAGTCGGGCACGCTGGAGTGCAACGAGTGCGACGACTGCGATCTGGAGATCACGGTCGGCACCACCGGCGTGCGGCTGACCTTCGTCGATCCCAGCGTGCAGACCTACTTCCGCGATTCCATCGTCGCCTCCCTCGTCGACCTCGGCGGCGAGTGGAAGGCCAGGCTGTCCCCGCTGGTCGGGAAGAAGTGGACCGAGCTGTCGGCGCAGGATCGGGTGGCGCCGCACGCCTGATCAGGGCGCGTCCAGGGGCGCTTCGATGGTCACGGTGCGTCGCTTCGGTCGCGCGACGTCGAAGCCGTAGCGCAAGCCGAAGACCCACGTCGAGAACCAGCTCGGCCGCGGAGAAGCTCGAAGCCACCGTCATCGTTCCGCCGCAACCTCGGAGGTGCCGAGCATGTCCGTCAGCCGGGCGCGGGAGTCCGCGAGCTGTTCCGGCGTGAGCTGCTGGTAGATGCCGTACAGCGCGAGGATCTCGAAGGCGCGCTTGCGCAGCCGCGCGTTGGGGCGTTGCGGATTGCGGTGCCGCGGCGCGGGAAGCATGGCGGCGAGCACCGACGATTCCTCGGGGGATAGGTCGATCGCCGGTTTGTTGAACCACGTCCGCGCCGCCGCCTCGGCGCCGTAGACCCCCTCTCCCCACTCGGCGACGTTCAGGTACAGCTCGAGGACCCGGCGCTTGCCCAGCTCCTCCAGCCGGCGCGCGAGGAAGTACTCGCGCAGCTTGCGCCAGAGGGTGCGCTCCTCCCCGAGCCAGAGGTTCTTCGCCAACTGCTGGGTGATCGTCGAGGCGCCCCGCCCCAGCCGGCCGCGCTCCGCGGCCAGCTCGAGGGCGGCTTCGGTCTCGACGATGTCGAAGCCGTCGTGCTCGTAGAACCGGGCGTCCTCGCTGTTCACCACCGCGCGGCGCAGCCAGGGCGAGATCCGCGCCATCGGCATCCATTGCTGCGAGCGACGCGCGCTCCGTCCGTATTCCGCCGCCTGCTCGGCGCGCGCCTCCATCAGGGCGGTCGTCCGGGGGTTCTCGATCCGGAGCGGCTCCGCCGAGGGAAGCGTCAGGAAGAACAGACCCGCGGCGAGGCAGAGGAGGGCGACGGCGAGCAGCGCGGCTTGCCCGACCGTCTTGCGGGTGCGCTTCAGCACAGGGAGCAGGATACCGGTGCTGCAGGTCGGGCGGCCAGACTTTCGAGGGTGGGTGGGGGGCGTACTAGAGGCCGCGGCCGTCCAGGAAGAGGGTGACGGTCTCCCGCGCTTCGACTCGGCCGTTCGCAAGGGACAACGGAAGGAAATCGTGCCGCCGGCGGACGGAGCCATTCAAGCAACCTCGTGACACTGCCGCGGGTTGAGCGATAGAACCACCTCTCCGATGTCCGAGAAGCCGACACCCGGCGCCACCAGCTCGATCGAGGATCAGATCCGGTTGCGCGAGGAGAAAGCGCGCGATCTGCGCGCCCGCGGACAGCATCCGTACGGCAACGACGTGCAGGTCGGCACCACCACGGAGCACGTGCGGGAAGTGCACGGCGCCGACACCGCGGAGGCGCTGGAGGCGGAGCCCACGCCGACGTATTCCATCGCCGGCCGCGTGATGGCCATCCGCACGATGGGAAAGGTGACGTTCCTCTCGCTGCGCGATCGCACCGGGGACCTGCAGGCGTTCATCAAGAAGGACAAGGTGGGCGACGCGTCCTACGAGGCGCTGAAGCTCCTCGACCTGGGCGACATCGCCTGGGTGCGCGGCCGCGCCATGCGCACCAAGACGGGCGAGCTGTCGATCGAAGGAGACCAGGAAGGTTTCCGGCTCCTCACCAAGGCGCTTCGCCCCCTGCCCGAGAAATGGCACGGCCTCTCCGACGTGGAGACGCGGTATCGGCAGCGCTACGTCGACCTCACCGTCAACCCGCAGGTGCGCGAAGCGTTTCGCAGGCGGGCGAAGCTGATCGGCAGCCTGCGCAGGTTCCTCGACGAGCGCTGCTTCGTCGAGGTGGAGACGCCGGTCCTGCACACCCCCGAGCAGGCGGGTGGCGCAGCGGCGCGCCCGTTCGAGACGCACCACAACGCGCTAGATCTGACGCTCAAGCTGCGCATTGCGACCGAGCTGCACCTCAAGCGGCTCATCGTGGGCGGCCTGGAGCGCGTCTACGAGGTGGGACGGATTTTCCGGAACGAGGGGATCGACCGCAAGCACAACCCCGAGTTCACCATGGTCGAGTTCTACCAGGCGTACGCCACCTACGAAGACCTCATGAAGCTCACCGAAGAGCTGGTCGCGCGCCTGGCGCTGGAGGTGACGGGCAACCTCATCGCGCCGTACCAAGGCGTGGAGATCGACTTCCGGCCGCCGTGGCCGCGCATCTCCATGGTGGGCGAGGTGGCGAAGGCCTACGGCGTGGGCGGCGCTTCCGCCACCGCGCAGCTCGATGCGCTCGCGCGCCTGCCCCGCGACCAGTGGGCGGCCAAGGTCAGCGATCGCGAGGACCTGAACAAGCTGCCGCGCGCGGCGTCTACCGGTGAGCAGATCGCCTGGGCATTCGAGGCGTTGGTGGAGCCGATGCTGCCGTCGGATCGTCCGGTGTTCGTGCTCGACCATCCCATCGAGGTCTCGCCGCTCGCCCGCCGGCGCGACGCGGAGCCGCGCCTCGTCGACCGCTTCGAGGCGTTCGCCGGAGGGATGGAGATCGCCAACGCCTTCAGCGAGCTGAACGACCCGCGCGACCAGGAGTCCCGCTTCCGCGCCCAGGTCGAGGCGGCGCGCCGCGGCGATCAGGAAGCGATGCCGTACGACCACGACTACCTGCGCGCGTTGGAGCACGGCATGCCGCCGACGGCCGGCGAGGGCATCGGCATCGACCGGCTCGCCATGCTGTTCACCGACTCGCCGAGCATCCGCGACGTGGTGCTGTTCCCGCTGCTCAAGCCGGAGCAGGGCGAGGGCGCATGAAGCGGTTCCGCGCCCGCGCGTTCCTCGTCGCCGCCTGGCTGTTCGTGGTGGCGTTCGCCGCCCAGCTCGCCATCCGCCACCTGCTGTCGGCCCGCACGGTGCTTTCGCCGGACGCCGTGATCGGCCTCTCCTTCGGCGCCGAGGCGCTCGCGCTCCTCCTCACCGGGTTCCTGGTCAGCTTCCTCGCGCGAGGATTCGCCTGGCGCGAGCTGGGCGCGGCGGCGATCGCGCTGGCGGTGGTCGCCTTCCTCGTGCTGCACCGGATGAAGCCGCCCTCGTTCTCCTACGACAAGTTCTTCGCCGACACGCGCGAGCTGCTCGTCTGGGCGGGGCTGACCGGCGCGGGGGGGTGGCTTCTGGGCTTGTGGGGCGCCTCGTTCGGCGTGCTGCTCGGCGCCTCGTCGAGCCCCGACCTCCGGTTCGCGTTCGAGGCCGGGATCGCGCGCACCCATCTACGGCTGAACCGCCGCACCATCGCGCTGCTGGTCGCGCTCGGGCTCGTGCCGCCCGGCCTGCTCTTCGCCGCCGGCGTATGGACGCGCGCCTGGGACCAGGTCGCGCGCGGCCAGGCGGGGCTCGTAGGCCCTCCGAACCTGATCGCGGCGATGCGCACCGACGCGCTCGCGTTGGCCCTCTCCGTGGCGGCCGTCGTCGCCGCGCTGCTGCTCGTCGGCCGCTGGGTGCAGGCGCGCGCGCAGCTCGCCCATCTCGCGCCCGGGCAGCGGCGCAAGCGCCCCGCCACGCTGGTGATGACCGCCATCTCCATCGCCGGAGTCGCGGTCGGGGTGTGGGCGCTCACCGTGGTGCTCTCGGTGATGAGCGGCTTCGAAGCCGACCTCAAGAAGAAGATCCTGGGGACCAACGCGCACGCTCTCCTGCTCAAGTACTCGTCCGACTTCAGCGAGTGGAAGGCGGTGATGCCCAAGGTGCTCTCCGCCCCCGGCATCGCCGGCGCGAGCCCGTTCATCCTGAACGAGGTGATCCTTTCGCAGGGGCAGACCCCCACCGGCGCGGAGCTGAAAGCGATCGACCCCGCCACCGCGGGCAGCGTCAACGAGCTGCCGCGGCAGGTGATCGCCGGCGAGCTTTCCTGGATCGCCGAGCCGCGCAGCATCCCCCTGACGGCTCCCAAGCCGCGCGCGTCGGTGCAGTCCCTGGGCGACGGCCAGCAGTACCTGCAGGACACCTACGAGCGGAAGCAGTCGCACCCGGACGAGCTGGCCAAGGGCATCTCGCCCGAGGCGCTGCGCGAGATGCCCGGCATCTGCGTCGGCAAGGAGATGTCGCACTCGCTGCGCGCATGGGTGGGCGACGTGGTGCAAGTCATCACGCCGCTCGGCGACATGGGGCCGACCGGCCCCATTCCGCGCTCGCGCTCGTTCCGGGTCGCCTGCATCCTCTACTCCGGGATGTACGAGTACGACTCGAAGTTCGCCTACATCGGCATCCCGGAGGCGCAGAAGTTCTTCCGCATGGGCGACAACATCACCGGCCTGGAGCTGAAGTTCCGCGATGTCGACGCCGCGCGCGCCGTGTCTACGTCGCGGAACTTCAGCTCCAGGCCGGTGACGTTGTCCCCCATGCGGAAGAACTTCTGCGCGTCGGGGATCCCGATGTAGGCGAACTTCGAGTCGTACTCGTACATCCCCGAATAGAGGATGCAGGCGACGCGGAACGATTTCGATCGCGGGATTGGACCCGTCGGACCCATGTCGCCCAGCGGCGTGATGACCTGCACCACGTCGCCCACCCAGGCGCGCAGCTGGTGT
>JBJMQJ010000064.1:0-11785 GCA_045802765.1 Myxococcales bacterium | reverse complement strand
GTGCTGCCACACCTCGCGGTGCCCACGACGCTTTCCGTCGCCGAGCTGGCCGGCAGCGCGGGGTTCAGCGCCGAAGGCACCAAGGAGAAGGTGGGCGTGGCGGCCGCCGAGCTGCGGCCGGCCGCGGTGTTCTACGATGCGGATCTGGCGGTGAAGACGCCGCTCGACCTCTGGCTGACCACCGGGATCCGCGCCGTCGATCACGCCGCCGAGACGCTGCTCGCCCCGGGCGAGCACCCGCTGCCCGACGCCGCCGCGCTCGATGGCCTGCGACGGCTGCGCAAGGGGCTGCTCGCGACCAAGGCGAACCCCGCCGACAAGGCGGCGCGCACCGAATGCCAGCTCGGCGCCTGGCACTCGTACCTGCTTCCCGGCCCCGCGGCGAAGGGGCTGAGCCACACTCTCGGAAAGCGACTCGGCTCCCGGCACGACATCCCGCATGGCGTGAGCTCCTGCCTCGTGCTCCCGCACGTTCTGCGCTACCTGGCGCCGAAAGCGCCGGACACCATGAAGCGCATCGCCGACGCGCTCGAGGCGCCGACCGCGGCGGAAGGCGTCGCGCGCCTGATCATGCAGCTGGGGCTCCCGAACCACCTCGCGGCGTACCAGCTGTCGGACGAGGATCTGCGCGAGGCGGTGCGACCGGTGGTCAGCGCGGACCATTCGGAGAACGATCTGCTCGGCATCCTCCGCGCAGCACTCTAAGCTCGCCGCCGTCAGACTCCGACAACGGTCACGATCAGCTGTCGGCGGTGCGGTGCCCTACGGTGCTCCCACAGGTAGATCGCCTGCCACGTGCCGAGCAGCAAGTCGCCGTCTCGGACCGGGATGGTCTCCGCGGTGCGGGTGAAAGCAGCGCGGATATGCGCCGGCATGTCGTCCCGCCCTTCGGTATCGTGCTCGTAGTCGGCGTCCTCGGGCGCGATGCGGTCTGCCCAGCGCTGCAGGTCGCGCTGGACGGCGGGGTCGGCGTTCTCCTGGATCACGAGCGAGGCGCTGGTGTGCTGAAGGAAGACGGTGCACAGGCCCGTGCGGACGGCGGCGCGGGCGACGGCGCGACGGATTTCGCCTGTCACGTCGTGCAGCCCGCGCCCGCGCGCCGGCAGGTCGATCTCCTCCTGGTGCACCTTCACGAGGGAGAGATTACACCCGCGGCCGCACCTCGCCGTTCGCTGCGGCCCGCTCCGCGTTGCGCAGCGCCTGGAGGAAGGCATCGCTGAACTGCTCCAGGTCGTCGGGCTTGCGGCTGGTGATCCAGTTCTGGTCCATCACCACCGGCTCGTCCTTCACGTTCGCGCCAGCCAGCTCGAGATCCACCTGGACCGTCTTCCAGGCGGTCAACGTCCGGCCACGCACCATCTTCGCGCTGAGGAGGAGCTGCGGCCCGTGGCACACCGCCGCGAGCGGCCGCTTGAGCGCGTCGAAGCGCTTGACGAACTCCACGAAGCGCTGGTCGGCCCGCAGGTGATCGGGGGAGTACCCGCCCGGGATGAGCAGGCCGATGTAGTCCTCCGGCCGCGCTTCCTCGATGCCCTTGTCCGCCTTGACCTTCTCCTTGCCTCTGTACCCCTTCAGCTCCATGCCCGCCTTCGGGCCGATGACGTCGATCTGGAACCCTTCCTTCCGCACGCGGTCGTACGGGATCCGGAACTCCGAGTCCTCGAATCCATCGCCGAGCAAGCAGGCGACTTTGCCTTGCGCCATGGCGTTCCTCCTTGTGCGCGCGACAGATGCGCATCGTCGCCGGCCCGTGCGAGCGCGGCCGGAAAGCGACCGGGCGGGCTTTACGGCGCGGCCCGCGAGTGGAAAGCTGTGTCCATGGCGCGAAAGCTTCCGATGATCGAGGTCGGCTTCCATGTCTTCTCCCAGGGCGGCGACGAGGAAGTCGGCGCAGTGCGCGAGGTGGCGCCAGGCGGGCGCCCGGAGCTGGTGGTCGACATCGAGAACGCCGGCGACTTCGTCATTCCACTCGACGCGGTCGCCGAGGTGGTCGAGGAGAAGGTGATCGTCGATCCGGCGAAGCTCCCCGACCGCGTGGTGCAGGCGATGCGGCATGCCCACGACGCAGAAGATTACCCGTAGCGCCGGGGACCTCGCGCGACGCTCTTCGACTGACTGCGTCTGACGAATACACCGCCTTCAGGACGGCGTCGCAGCCGCGGCGAGCTGCGCGAAGGGCGTCAGGCCCGGCCCCGCTTCGACGACCAGCACTCCTTCGTCCACGTACGCCTCGAGGTCCTCCGACAGCCACCGCTCGCCCTGGCGGAGCTTGTGGAATCGGACGGCGCAGCTCTCGCCGTCGTAGGAGATGATCACGTTGAAGCGGCCGGGCACCATCGCCAGCTTGCGCGAGACGGCCTCGGCCATCAGCAGCCCCGCGGTGAGCAGCAGCAGTGGACAGACGGCGACCAACCGCGGGTCGAGCATCTTCTCCATCAGGAGCTTGTTCGCGCACGCCTCCAGCGCGCTGGGTCCGACGAAGTCCGCCGGCCGCAGCGAAGGCTTGCGGCGGAACGACTCGAGCAGGACGAACCCGTTCACCTCCGCCACGGCGAGATCGGGCCACTTGCCAGGCAGCAGCGGTTCCGCGTCGATGCTGCGGCTGCGCAGCTCGCCCAGATAGCGCTGCATCCGGCGGTTCAGCTTCACGACGCCGCCTCGCGGAACAGCGCGAAGGCGCTCGTATACCCGTGCAGGAACGTGGCGCCGCCCACCGGGCCGATCTCGCCGTTGCAGAAGAACCCGCCCAGCGGCACGGGGCCGACCTTCGAGCGGAACAGGTCGGTGTCGTGATCCGCTCGGCCGAAAAGATGGGCGCCGCGCCCCAGGCAGGAGAAGAGCAACGCGCCCCGGGGCGGAGCGACGCGCGCCGGGCTGCGGTCGAGGAGCCGCGCCAGGTCCTCCTCCGCGGTGCGCGCGTCGCGCAGGAGGAATTGCACCACTTGCATCGGGTGCAACGCCGCGCCGATCACCAGCGCGCCCGACCTGGAGTCCATGCCTACGAGGTTCCGCACCAGCAGCTCGCCTTCGCGGTACTCGACGGAATCGCGCATCTCGATGCCGAGGAAGAGCGAGTGCCGGAACAGCTCCTGGTCGCGGGCGGAAAGCGAGGGATACAGCTCGCGCAGCACCTCGGTGGGGGCGCGCCCGTCCACCTCCTGCAGCACGTTCCCTTGGCAGCGGGTGGCGATCATCGGCTTTCCGACGGGACGGCACCCCTGCGCGACGATGGTCTCCACCGCGACGTTTCCCGCCATCGCCACGCCGGCGAGGCCGCTGCGGTGCGCCCGTGCGCCGAGGAAGACCCGATTCGCTCCAGGCACCGGACCGCCGCTGGCGAGCCCCCCCACCTTGCTCGCGGCGGGATAGGCCGCATCGAGCCCGGCGATCGCCGCGTCCGCATCGACGGTCGCCGGATCGGCGAGCAGCAGGAAGTGCGGCCGGGTGGCGGGATCGACGTCGATCGTCTCCCGCCATTCCTGCGCGTCCGCGCTCTCCGGCAGCTCGCGCTGCTCGAGGTGGAAGGGCGTGAGCCGCACTCCCGGCATCGAGGCGGCCGTCAAGGACAATGCCGGGGCGTCTTCCACCTCGTGACCGGCTCCGATGATCCCGCGCCCCGTGCAACCCGCGAGCAGCGCGCCCGGGAGCGCCTCCTCGATGAGCGCCGGCAGCCGCGCGGACGCATCCAGGTGATGCGGCGAGACGAACGCCACCACCAGGTTGGGGGGAGCACCCGCAAGCCCGCGGCGTACTTCCGCCGCCGCGTCGGCGACGGCCTCTTCGGCCCGCTCCTTCCCGGACAACGCGGAGGCCCAGCGCATGTCCCGAGGGATGCCACGCTGCCGGCGCTTGCGCAACGCCGTATTCGGCGTCGGCCCGCTTTTTCCCGCCCGCGAGCGTTTCGGCCGCTCCGGGGGAGGCGCGCCGCCGCGCAAATGAGTAGAGTGCGCCAGCGCGTAAGGCGCGGAAAGGAACGGACATGGCACAACCGAAGAGGGCGGTCTGGCGCCTTCAGGTCGGGGAGGAAGCTCCCGATTTCGAGCTGACCGCCACGGGCGATGCGGCCGGCAAGGGAGGACCGCAGAAGAAGGTCCGCTTGAGCGACTACCGCGGAAAGAAGAACGTGGTGCTCGCCTTCTACCCGGCGGCGTTCACGCCCGTTTGAACGGTGCAGATGCCCTCGTACGAGGAGGATCTCTCCGAGTTCGAGCGGCGCAATGCCCAGGTCCTGGGCATCTCGACCGACCAGGTGTTCAGCAACGAGGCGTGGGCGAAGTCGATGGGCGGGCTCTCCTATCCGCTGCTCAGCGATAACTGGCCGTACGGCTACGTGGCCACGCAGTACGGCGTGCTGCGCGGCTCGGGCACCACCGAGCGCGCCATCTTCGTGATCGACCGTCAGGGCGTCATCCGCTACGTCGACATCCACAACATCGCGGAGCAGCCGCCCACCGACAAGATCATGGAGGCGCTCGACAAACTGAGGTGAGTCGTGGAGAAGGCGCTAGAGCTGTCGCGCTACTGCGTTCCGTTCACGCCGTTCAAGCGCAAGCTGGAGGAGTCGCTGGTGTGCCTGGTGAGCACCGCCGGCGTGCGCGCCAAGACCGATACCCCGTTCAACCTCGAAGGCGACAACTCGTTCAAGCGCATCGATGGGAGCCTCTCGGCGGCCGAGCTCGCCGTGGACGACTCCCACTACGACCACGGCTGCATCGACAAGGACGTGAATTGCGTCTTCCCCATCGACCGGCTTCGTTCGCTGGCCCGAGAAGGCCGCATCGCGGGCCTCACCGAGGCGCATTTCTCCATGGGCTTCTCCCAGGCGTTGCGCGAGCTGCGCGAGACGACGGTCCCGCAGCTCGCGCGCGCCGTGTCGGCTGCGCGTCCCGACGCGGTGCTGCTGACGGGCGGCTGACGCCTCTGCCATCGCACCGTGGTCACGGTGCAGCGGGCGATCGAGATGCTCGGGATTCCCACGGTCCTCGTCACCGTCGAACCCGAGGAGAGCGCGCAGGCCCGCCCACCCCGGGCCCTGTGCCCACGCGGCTTCATCGCGGGGCATTCGCTGGGGCGCCCCAACGAAGACGCGCTGCAGAAATGGATCGTGATGGACGCTTTGGAGCTGCTGCTTGCCGAGGCGAAACCCGGGGAAGTCGTCATCCGCGGCTATTCGTAGAAGTGCTGAGGCGTCCGTACGAGCGTCCGGACGAATTGCCGCGTGCGGGGCGAGGCGGTGGGGTCTCATTCGTGCGTCGCGGTTCACACCGCCGCGGGCCGTCCGTAGCTTCCGGTTTCACAACGGAGGCAACGCATGATCATCAAGGAAAAGCTCGCGACGTTTCTCGCTACGTTCGTCCTGGGAGCCGCCGTCGCGGCGCTCGGACAAAGCAGTGGATCGAGCGGCACCTCGGCCGGCGCGCAGGGGACTGTCGCATCGCCGCAGGCCGGGCAGTCCGGGACGTCTGGACAGACGGGAACGACCGCAGGGACGACGACCGACCAGACGGGCTCCAGCACGAGCAGCAGCACCTCGGGGACCCTGGGTACGGACCAGGGCGCAGCCGGGACGAGCGGCAGCATCGGAAGCTCGACGACCGGGACGACCAGCGATCAGGGAAGCACGAGCACGAGCTCGCCCAGCAGCGGAACGGGCGTAGGCACCGACAGCTCGACCAGCTCGAGCAGCCGCAGCCGCTCGCCGGAGGGACGCTCCGCACCGGCGACCCCGCGCGGCAGCAGCTCGCCGACGACCAGCCCGCGCTCCTCGACGGACAGCTCGACGAGCCCGTCCAGCGGGACCACCGACACGACCACCGGGATGGGCAGCAGCACGAGCACGACCGGTACGCCCGGTGCGAGCGGCTCCATCGGTGCGACGACGACCACGCCGGACGGCTCGACCTCGACGGGCAGCAGCTCGACGACGATGACCCCCGGCAGCAGCAGCACCACCACTCCAGGCAGCACCACCACCACGCCGGGAAGCAGCAGCTCGACGACGACGACGACGCCGTCGGACAACAATCCCAAGTAGTCACGTGTCCGTCGCGATGCCCGGGTCGCCCCCGCCGGAGGGCGGCCCGGCGCAGCGCGGTTCCCTACTACCCGCGCAAGTCGATCTGGCGCCACAACATCCCGTCCTCGTCGCGCAGCACGGCGACCAGCTCGCCGTCGAGCAGCGCGCGCACGCTCGCGCGCGGATCGGGAAATCCTGCCGGCAGCGGCCATTCGGGCCGGCGCAGCGCGCCTCGCGGGATCGGCCCGTTGCGCAGGACGCGCGCGTCGCCGGCGTCGATCTCGCGCGACGGATACCAGGGGAAGAGACGTGGGACTTGCACCAGGTCGCGGGCGCCGGGGCCGGGGTCGCGCCAGGGACCGATCGACCGGCGCGTGAGGCGCGACAGGTGCGCGCGGCTGCCCAGCGCGCGCCCGAGATCCCGCGCGAGCGATCGGACGTAGTAGCCGCCGCGCACGACGAGCCGCAGCCCGCTCGCGCGCGGCAGATCGTGCCAGGTCCAGCGAGCCTCGTGGAGATACACGCGCACCGGCGGCAGCTCGAAGTGCTCGCCTCGATGCGCCCGTGCGTAGGCGCGCTCCCCGCCGATGCGCTTGTTGCTGGTCGGCGGCGGGACCTGCTCGCGCCACCCGAGGAATGATTCGAGCGCGGCGTCGAGCCCCCGCGGATCGAGGGCCGAAGCGTCGCCGCGCGCCACCACCGTCCCGAGCGGATCGCCGTTGTCGGTCTCCGCGCCCCAGGTCACTTCCGCCTCGTATTCCTTGGGGATGGGATGGAGCAGCTCGAACGCGCGCGTGACCCGGCCCACGAGGATTGGCAGGAGCCCCTCGGCGAACGGGTCGAGCGCCCCACCGTGGCACACCGCCAACCGGGGCCTGCGGCCGCGCGCCTCGTCGAGGAACGGCTGGACCATCGAAAAGCTGGTGGACCCAGCGGGTTTGTGCAGCAGGTGGATCCCCGGTTCGAGCAAGGCCATCGAAGCTCCGTCTATCACGCGGGTATCGACGGAGTTCGGGTGCGCGTGGCCCGGGATCGCGTTAGCATCGTGCGCGGAGGCCGGATGTTCCGCATGGTCGCCGCATTGCTCCTCGCCGCGCTGCCGGCCCGCGCCGGCGAGCGCATCCCCATCCTCGTCGAGCTGTTCACTTCCGAAGGGTGCTCCAGCTGCCCGCCGGCGGACGAGGTCCTCGCGCGCCTCGTGCGCGACCAGCCCGTGCAAGGAGTGGAGATCCTGGCGCTCTCCGAGCATGTCGATTACTGGGACTCCCTCGGTTGGCGCGATCCGTACTCCAGCCCGGTCTTCACCGAGCGGCAGCAGACCTACGCGTCCCGGCTCCAACGCGGGAACATCTACACGCCGCAGGCGGTGGTCGACGGGCGGGCGGAGGTGCTCGGCAGCGACGAGCGCGCGGCGCGCTCCGCCGCGGCCCAGGCCCGCGGCCAGCCGCATGGGACGATCACGGCGCAGCGGCGCGGCAGCGCTCTGCACCTCGACGCGAAGCTTCCGCCCCACTCCGGCGCGGAAGTGCTGCTCGCGACGGTCGACGATCCGCCGCCAGGGCGCGTCGCCCGGGGCGAAAATGCCGGACGCACGCTCTCTCACGTGCGCGTCGTCCGCGAGCTGCGCCGCATCGGCCGCGTCGATCAGGGCGCGTGGTCCGGCGACGTGGACCTCGACGCGGCGGCGGCGAAGCTCCGACTGGTGGCGTTCGTGCAGGAACGGTCGACGGGGCACGTGCTGGCGGCGGCGACCTGGGCGGCTCCGTAGGGTCTTCAGCTCCCGAGCTCGCGCTCGATCCAGGCGGCTACCGCGATCAGCCGGTCGTCCGCGCCGGGCGCGGCGACCAGTTGCAGCCCTACCGGCAGCCCCGCTGGTCCGGTGAGCACGGGGAGCGAGATGCACGGGCAACCGAGCAGCGTCCAGGTACGGCAAAAAGCCGGATCGCCCGTGCTGTCCAGCCCTCGCGGCGCCTCGCCGGCGGCGGCGAGCGCGAGCAACACGTCGGCGTCGGCGAACATCCGCGCAAGCTCGCGGCGGCCCTGCTCCGCCTTTTCGCGCGCCTGGCGAAGCCGTTCGGGCGGGCAGCGCTCGCCCTCGCTCAAGAACAAGCGGAACGCCTCGCTCATCCGATCGCCGTGGCGCTCCCGCTCCTCGCGCAGGGCGGCCGCCGCCTCCGCGGACATGATCACGCCTTGCGCCTCCGCGAGCCCCGCGAGAGGCTCGACCTCCCGCAGATCGGCGCCCGCGCGCCCGAGCCGCGCGAGCGCTTGCTCGAGCAGCGCCTGCGTCGGCTTCTCCGCCTTGGCCCACTGATCGGTGCGGGAGAGCGCCAGGCGCGGAGGCTTGGCCAGCTCGGCGACCGGAGCGGGCCGGTACGCTCCCGACAGCGCGGCGGCGATCCAGGGCAGGTCGGCGACGTCCCGGGTGAACAACCCGAGCGTGTCGAGCGACGGCGCGAGGGGATGTACTCCGCGCATCGCGAAGGTGCCGAAGGTTGGCTTGTACCCGACTACCCCGCAGAACGAGGCGGGCCGGATCACGGAACCAGCGGTCTGGGACCCGAGCGCCGCGGGGACCATCCGATCGGCCACCGCGGCAGCCGAGCCGCTCGACGATCCGCCCGGGGTCCGGGAGGGATCGCGCGGATTCCGCGTCTTCGCGCCGCGGTAGGCCGCGAACTCGGTGGTCACGGTCTTTCCCAGCACCACCGCGCCCGAGGCGCGCAGCGCGGCGACGCAGGCCGCGTCCGTCTTCGGGCGATGGCCGGCGTAGATCGGGCTTCCATAGGTGGTCGGCAGATCGGCCGTGTCGATCAGGTCCTTGATGCCGACCGGCAGCCCGCGAAGGAGCGGCCGGTGAGGCTGCGCATCGATGCGCCGGGCCTGGTCGACGGCGTCTTCCGCGAGGACCTCCCAGGCTTGCACCTCGGGCTCGCGCGCCGCGATGCGCAGCAGGCACGCGCGGACCAGCTCCTCGGCGCCCAGGTCGCGTCGCGCGAGTCGGTCGACCGCCTCGGCGACCGGCAGCTCATGGAGGGCGGTCATGCCTCGCACCATCCTCGCGCGATCCGCAGATACGCCTCGACCGCCTGCTCGATGCGCGCCGCCGAGCACCACTCGTCCGTCTGGTGGCACAGCGCCATCTCGCCGGGACCGAGCACCACGGTGGGCACGCCCCCGTAGGCCGGGGTGAGCACGCTCGCGTCGGTGAAGTACGTCGCGGAACCCGGACGGGCTGGCTCGCCCGTGACCTCCCCGACGGCCTCGAGCACGCGCTGCACGAACGGGTCGTTCTCGTCGGTTCGCACGCCCTCCAGATCGACGAGGGGGAGCAGCTCGACATCCGGTCCGAGCAGCGCGGAGAGCTGCGCGCGCACCTGTGCGTGCCGCTGCGCGGGAATGGTGCGCAGGTCGATCCCGATCGCGGCCTCGTCGGGGACGGAGTTCACGTTGAGCCCGCCCGCGAAGGTGCCCACGTTCAACGTCGGCCCGCCGAGGAGCGGGTCGGGCGCGACGTCGAAGCGCAGATCGGCGAGCTGGACGACCGCGCGGGCGGCCTTGACGACCGCGTTCACTCCGCGCTCGGGCATCGACCCGTGCGCCGTTACTCCGCGGAAGCGCGCGCGCAGCCAGAGCGCGCCCTTGTGGCCGATGACGGCCCGGTTGCCGGTCGGCTCCGCCACCACCAGCGCTCCCGCGCGGCCCAGCGCGCCCGGGGTGCGCGCGAGGTGCGCGGCGCCCTCGCACCCGGTCTCCTCGCCCGCGACCAGCACCAGCGCGATGCCGGCACCGCGCAGGCGAGCGCGCGAGAGCTGAAGCGCCGCCGCCACGATGGCGGCGACGCCGCTCTTCATGTCGCTGGCGCCGCGCCCGTACAGCCTGTCCCCGGCGAGATCGCCGCCGAACGGGTCGTGGCTCCACGCCGCTGCTCCGAGCGGGACCGTGTCGAGGTGGCCCGCGAAGCACAGCGGCGGCGCGCCCGATGCGCCTTCGCGCCGCGCGACCAGGCTGGCGCGGCCCGGCGCGAACTCGTGCAGCGACACCGGCCAGCCGGCGTCCTCGAGCAGCTTGCCCACGCGATCCGCCGCCGGCCGCTCCGGATCGAGCGGATTCACGGTGCGGATGCGGACCAGCTCCTGCGTCAAAGCGACGGCGTTCATCTCGCGGCCTCCCCGAAGTACGCCTCGCGGACCTGCTCGTTCGCGAGCAGGTCCTGCGCGGTGCCTCGCGCCACCACCCTGCCCTTCGAGAGCACGTACCCGCGGTGGGCGATGGCGAGCGTCTGGTGCACGTTCTGCTCCACCAGGAACACGGTCACGCCCTGCTCGTTGATGCGCCGGATCACGGCGAAGTTCTCCTTCACCAGGAGCGGCGACAGGCCGAGCGACGGCTCGTCGATCAGCAGCAGCTTGGGCGCGCCCATCAGCCCGCGCCCGATGGATATCATCGCCTGTTCGCCTCCGGACATCGTGCCGGCCAGCTGCTCGCGCCGCTCCGCCAGGCGGGGAAACACCGCGAAGACGCGCTCGAGCCGCCGCCGGATCACGGCCGCTTCGCGCTCCAGGTACGCGCCCAAGAGCAGGTTCTCCAGCACCGTGCAGCGGGGGAAGACCCTCCGTCCCTCCGGGATCGCGGCGATGCCCAGCGCGACGATCCCGTGCGTCGGCAAGCGGGTCAGATCGCGGTCGCCGAACACGATCCGCCCGCGGCGAGGCGGCGTGAGCCCCAGGATGGAACGGATCAGGGTCGTCTTGCCGGAGCCGTTCGATCCGAGGAGGCAGGTGATGCTGCCCGGCTCGACCGCGACGCTCACGTCCTCCAGGACGTCGGCCCGGTCGTACGCCGTGTAGAGCCCTTCGACGCGTAGTCCTTCGGACATCGTCACTCCAGGCCGAGATACGCTTGCCTCACTTGCGGATCCCGCGCCACCTCCGCGTACGTCCCCTCGGCGATCTTGCGCCCGTAGTTGAGCACCACGCACCGCTCGGTGATCCGCTCGATGACGCTCATCTCGTGCTCGATGAGGATGATCGTCAACCCCGGCATGCGCCGCTTGACGATCAGCAGGTCGTCCATCAGGCGCTGCGTCTCTTCCAGCGTCATGCCGGCCGAGGGCTCGTCGAGGAGCAAGAGGCGCGGGCGGCTGATGAGCGCGCGGCAGATCTCGATGCGCCTCCGGTCGATCATCGGGACGCGCGCGACGGGGTCGAGGAGGCGCTGGGCGAGCGGCTCGTCGAAGGTACGCAGAAGGTCGCGAGCGTCGGCCTCCGCCTGCTCGACCTGCCGGCGGAGCGCGCGGCGCCGGAACAGGTTGAACCACAGGCCGTGGTCGAGGCGCTGGTGGTTGCCGATCATCAGGTTGTCGAAGATGGACAGTGGCAGGCAGAGCCGGGACCTCTGGAAGGTGCGCGCGATCCCCGCCCGGTAGACCGCCTGCGGGCGCAGGCCGGTGATGCGCGCTGCAGCGAACTCGATCTCGCCTTCGCTCGGCGGAAAAAGGCCGGTGAGGACGTTGAAGAACGTCGTCTTGCCCGAACCGTTCGGTCCGATGAGGCCGAGCACGCGGCCTTCCTCGAGCCGCAGATCGAGCGTGTCCAGGGCGACGACCCCGCCGAAGCGCCGGGTCAGCTTTTCGCACTGGAGCAGAGGCGTCGTCACGCGGTCTCGGGGAGCCGCCGCAGCCGGCGCGGGATCAATCCGACGGGGCGGAAGAGGAGGATCAGCACCACCATCCCGGCATAGAGGAGGAAACGGTACTCCTGGAGCACC
>JBJMQJ010000063.1:0-2517 GCA_045802765.1 Myxococcales bacterium | reverse complement strand
CTCGTCGATGGAGAACGGGCTTTTCTTGCTGGCGGGGACCTCGATGCCGTGCTTCTGCTCGAACTCGATGGCCGCGACGCGAGTGATGTACCGCTCGCGCTGCGGCGCGAAGATCTTCAGCTCCGGCGCCAGGCCCTTCACCGCGAGGTCGAAGCGGACCTGGTCGTTGCCCTTGCCGGTCGCGCCGTGCGCCACGGCGCTCGCTCCGTGCTTGCGCGCCGCGGCCACCAGGTGGCGGGCGATGAGCGGCCGCGAGAGCGCCGCCGAGAGCGGGTATACGCCCTGGTAGAGCGCGTTGGCCTGCAGCGCGGGGAAGCAGAACTCGCGCGCGAACTCGTCCTTCGCATCGACGATCTCGCAGGCCGCCGCGCCCGCCTGGCGCGCCTTCTGCGCCAGCTTCTCGCGGTCCTTCGCCTCGCCCACGTCGGCGTGGCAGGCGATGACGTCGTAGCCGTATTCCTCTCCGAGGATGCGCACCAGTACGCTCGTGTCGAGCCCGCCGGAGTACGCGAGGACGATCTTCTGCCTGCTCATGTCATCTCCCTTCCGAACAGCGCGCGCAGCCGTTGCGCCAGCCGCCGCGTGGCGACGCCACGGACCGGGGTGGCGAAGATGGTGTCGTCTCCCGCCAGCGTGCCGAGGCACTCCGGCAGCCGCGCGCCGTCGATGGCGAGCGCGACCGACGGCGCCGCCCCGGGAGGCGTGCGCAGCACGACCAGCGCGTCGTTCTCGGCCCACGACGTGATCAGCTCGCCCAGCTCGTGCAGCCGCTGCGCGGGCGCGGGCAGTCCCGCGGGATCCAGCTCGTAGACGGTCCCTTCCGGACGCGACACGCGCAGCGCGCCGAGCTGGGCCAGATCCCGCGACAGGGTCGCTTGCGTGACGTCGAACCCGTCGCGCGCCAGGAGCCCGACGAGCTCCTCCTGCGTGGAGATGCGCTGGCTCCGGATGAGCCTGCGGATGGCCTCGTGGCGGGCGGACTTGTCGCGCATGAGCTTGAGCGGCCTCATGGCGTCACCAACGTGCCCACGCCCTTGTCG
Organism: Myxococcales bacterium; assembly: GCA_045802765.1. Classification (GTDB taxonomy): domain Bacteria; phylum Myxococcota; class Myxococcia; order Myxococcales; family 40CM-4-68-19; genus VBKO01. The sequence continues at coordinate 1,477 of JBJMQJ010000063.1, read as the reverse complement.
GTGAACAGCTCGCCGATGATGCTGTGGGGGACCCGCCCGTCGATGAGGTGCACGCGCTGCACTCCGTGCTGCAGCGCCTTCAGGATGGAGCGGACCTTCACCCGCATTCCGCCCTGGACCGTGCCGTCCTCGAGCTGGGCGGCGAGGCCGGCCCCGTTCAGCTCCTCGACCAGCTCTCCAGCCTTCATGATGCCGGGGACGTCCGAGAGGTAGATGAGCTTCTGCGCGCCCACCGCGATGGACACCTCGGCGGCGACCTGGTCGGCGTTGATGTTGTAGCTCTGCCCGTCCTCGCCGATGCCGATGGGCGAGATGACCGGCACGTACCCTTGCTGCAGCAGCAGGTCGAGGAAGTCCTTGTTGACGCGCGTCACCTCGCCGACCTGCCCGAGATCGCGCCCGCCGCTCTCCGGCTGCAGCTTGCGCGCCCGGAGCAGCGCGCCATCCTTTCCGGAGACGCCCACCGCGTGGCCATACTCCTGGTTGAGCAGGGTGACGAGGTCGGTGTTGATGGAGCCGGTCAGCACCATCTCGACGACCTTCAGGTCGCTGGTGTTGGTGACGCGCTGCCCGTCGACGAACTCGGGCTTGCCTCCGAGCTTCTCCAGGGTGCGGGTGATCTCGGGACCGCCGCCGTGGACCACGATCGGCCGCAGGCCAACGCTGCGCAAAAGGCCGATGTCGTCGCAGAACGATTTCTTCAGCGACTCCTTCACCATCGCGGCCCCGCCGTACTTCACCACGCAGCGGGTGCCGGTGAACCGGCGGATGTAGCCGAGCGCCTCGACCAGGAGCTGCTGCTTGAATCCGGGGCTGTAGTTCGCCAGGCGGTCGTCCTTGGCGACGCCGCCGTCGGGCCGCGGGACGATGAGGGAAGCGTAGTCGGCGTTGATCTTCACGTAGTCGTAGGAGAGATCGCAGCCCCAGGCGACCGCGCCCCCGCCTCCGCGTCGCAGGTCGACTTCGACCCGGACCTCCGGCTCGCGCATCCGCGCCTTGAGCACCGCCCCGTCGTGCGCCGTGGGCGCGCGATCGTACACGTCGACGCCTTGCACGGAGACGCGCGCGTCGGCGGGCGCGACGTCGTACCCTGCCGTGCCGGCGCGTGCACCGATCGACGCGAGCACGCGGCCCCAATTGGGATCGGCGCCGAAGATGGCCGCCTTGACCAGGCTCGATCCGGCGACGCTCTTCGCCAGCTCCATGGCGATCTCGTCGCTGGGGGCGCCGTTCACCGCCACCTCGAGCAGCTTGGTTGCGCCTTCGCCGTCCGCGGCAATGTCCTTCGCGAGCTCCTTGCAGACCTCGGTGAGCGCGGCGGCGAAGCGATCCAGCTCGGGCCCGGGATCGACCAGCGGCTTGTTCCCCGCTAAGCCGTTGGCGAGCGCGAAGACTACGTCGTTCGTGCTCATGTCGTTGTCGACCGTGAGCGCGTTGAAGCTGCGCTCCATCGCCCGCCGGAGCGCGGCCGCCAGCG
>JBJMQJ010000062.1:0-11642 GCA_045802765.1 Myxococcales bacterium | reverse complement strand
CGGTTCCGTCTCGCCGTGCGGGGCGTGCTTCCCGGCGCGCTCGAGCGCGCCGAGCGCATCTGCGAGGAGCTGCGGTCGCGCGGCGCGCCCAACCTGTACGGCCCGCAGAGGTTCGGGCAGCGCGGCGACAACGCCGCGCTCGGCGCGGCCATCCTGCGCCGCGAGGCTGCTCCGCGGGATCGGTTCCTGCGCCGGCTGGCGCTCTCCGCGCTGCAGGCGGAGCTGTTCAACCGCTGCCTTTCAGGGCGCCTGCGCGACGGGCTATTCGAGCGCGCCATCCCAGGGGACGTGCTGCGCAAGCGCGAGACGGGCGGACTGTTCGTGTCCGAGGACGCCGCGGCCGACACGGCGCGCGTGCAGGCCGGCGAGGTGGATCCGACAGGGCCTCTCCCGGGGCATTCCTTGTTCGCGGCGCGGGGGGACGCCCTCGCGCGCGAGGACGCCGTCGTCGCCGAGGCAGGCCTCGATCCCCGGTCCTTCGCCGCCGGAGGCGGTGAGATGGAAGGGGCGCGCCGTCCATACCGCGTTCCCGTCGAGGACCTGCGCGTCGCGCCCGAGGGAGCGTCCGCGCTCCTCCTGGAATTCGCGCTGCCCCGCGGCAGCTATGCGGCGTGCGTGCTCCGCGAGGTCATGAAAGAGGGGCCGCCGGGGGAGGAGGACTGACAAGCCGGACAGGACTTCCTTTGACCCCTCGCCCGCGGCGCGGTAGCACACCGCGCATGCGCTCCCGGTTCTGGCTCTTCGCTCTTCTCGTCGCCGCGGTCCTGGCGGTGAACCTGGCGCTGGTCTCGGCACGGTTCGCGCAGTCCTCGGAGGAGGCCCTGGGCTCGCGTCTCACCGTCGCTACCGGTGGCGTGCGCACGCAGATGGAGCTCATCGATCTGCGCAGCTCGCCCCGCATCGCCGCCTTCAATCCCGAGCTCATCGAGGCGACCAAGCCGGACAGCTCGCAGCAGCCCGCCCGTCCGGACGAGCGCGCCTTGCGCGCCGCCGCGGCCGCCCTGCAACCGGAGCCCGATCTCCTGGTGGTCGCCACGGCGCATGCAGCCGCCGTCTCGCGCCGGGGCCGGGCGGCCTCGCTCGGCGAGGATCCGGCGCGGCTGCCGCTCATCCGCATCGCGCTGGAGGGCAGCGCCTCTCCGCAGTTCGTCGCCTTCGAAGGAAGGCTGTACCGCGCCGCCGCGGCGCGCATCCCCGGGAACGCCGCCGTCGTGCTGACCGGCACCGCGATCGACGACCGGTTCGCCGCGCAGCTGCGCAGCCTGGTCGACGCGGACGTTTCCTTCCTGCAGCAGGGGGCCGTCGTCGCCAGCACGCTCGCCGGGGACGATCGAGCCGCGCTCTCCGCGTGGGCGAAGGCGCCCGCGGCGCCGGGTTTTGGAACGCTGCGGATCGCCTTGCCCGGCGTCGGGACACGCTTCTCGGAGTACCTCCCCCTCGGGGCGCCTCGCGCGGCGACGCGCGCCGCGGCGGTGCCGCTCTCGCAGGGCGTCCAGGCCGCCCTCTCGCTACCCGCGGCGCCGCACGTCATCTGGCTCGCCCGGTACCAGGCATTCTACGCGGCTGGATGGGTCCTCTTCATCCTGGTGTCGTTCATCTGGGGACTCGCCGCGGGCGGCGCGCGTCGCGCGCAGGCGGCCGCCCGGCCAGCGCCGGTCCCGATGCCACCGCGTGCCACGGAAGAAACCGCGGTGCGGCGGGTGGCGCAGCGGAGCGAAGCGCAAGAGCTCGGGGCGCAGGACGCGGGGCGCGCCGCGCCAGGATCATCCGACGCGCCGTGGTCCGACGAGGTCTCCGCGCCCGTGCGGGCCGGGCGGCGGGGCCACGAGCCGCTGGACCCGGAGCTGCCGCCGCTCCCCGCGAAGGACGAGGAGCCGCAGTTCGGAGATCTCCCGGCGTCGGCGGGAGCCGACCCCGTGTGGAGCGGGGACCCATTCGGAGCTCCCTCGCCGGCGCAGGCCGCGACCTCCGGATCGGCGTCTGGCGAGCCGGAGCTTGCGCGCGAGGCGTTCGCTGCCGCCTCGCCGGCCGAGCAGGATCACGAACCAGGCGCCGAAGCGCCGGCGGCGCTCGGCGCGGGCTGGTCGAACGCGCCGGCCGACGGGGCGGCTCCGCCGGGCGGATGGGGCGCGGGCGAGTCGGGCACGGCGGAACCCTGGCCGCCCCCCGAGCCGGAAGCGAAGCCCACCCCGAGACCGGCCGCGCCGGCGAGGGCCGCGGCCGAGGGGCAGGATCCCGACGAGGCGCACTTCCGCGAGACCTTCGAGAAGTTCATGGCGCTGCGCGCCGAGACGGGCGAGTCGGCGGCGCTCTCGTACGAGAAGTTCGTCGCCAAGCTGCGGCAGAACCGCGAGCAGCTGCTCTCGCGGGGCACGGCGCGGACGGTGCGGTTTACCGTCTACAAGAAGGACGGCCGCGCGGCGATCAAGGCCAGCGCGCTGCGCTGAGCGCATCGCCTGTTCCGCGAGCGGCAAGCCGCTACCGGGGCTCCTGGTAGAAATCGTCGGGCGTCGGCGGCGGCGCGTCGAGCTGCTGCTGGGTGGGCTCGGTCCCGGCGAGGAAGCATTCCCGCAGCGCGAAGGGGTCGTTCTCGCCCGCGAGCGCTCCGGAGCTGCGATTCACCTTCACGCAGCTCACGCCGGGCGCGGGCTGCGGCCACTCCTCCACCTCGGTCCCCGAGGTCGCCGCGCGCATCCAGGAGAGGAAGATCGGGCCGGCGCAGTGGCCGCCCGTCTCGTAGCTGCCCATCATGCGGTGGTCGTCGAACCCGACCCACGCTCCGGCGATGATCGACGGCGTGAACCCGATGAACCATCCGTCGCGGTGCTCGTTCGCGGTCCCGGTCTTCCCTGCGATGGGACGTCCCAGCGCGGAGAGCGAATGCGCGGTGCCCTCGGGATCTTCGATGACGGAACGCATCAGGTCGGCGGTGAGATAGGCGACGTCCGCGCGCATGCTCTGCTGCGGCTCGGGCTGCGCCGCCTGCAGCGTCGCGCCGTCTCGGGACACGATCCGCCGCACGAGGATGGGCGCCGCCCGCCGTCCCTGCGAGGCGATGGTAGCGTACGCGTTGATCAACTCGAGCACGCCCACCTCTCCGGTGCCCAGGGCAGCCGTGTAGCTTTGCGGGATTTCGCTCGAGAGCCCGGCGGCGATCGCCTCCGATCGGACCTTGTCCAGGCCGACGCTGAGCAGCAGCTTGACCGCGACGGTGTTCTTCGATTCCGCCAGCGCCTTGCGCAAGGTCAGGGGGCCGGCGAACTCGTCCTTCTCGAAGTTCTGCGGCTTCCACGGTTTGCCGGTCCAGGGATCGACGATCACTTCCGGCGAATCATCCACCTTGGTGACGGGGGTGTACTTCCCGCTCTCCAGCGCGGCCGCGTAGAGGAACGGCTTGAACCCCGAACCCGGTTGCCTGCGCGCCTGGGTGGCTCGATTGAACGAGCTGAGCGCATCGTCGAACCCCCCCACCAGCGCTGAGACGTGGCGGCCGTGCAGGTCCATGCCGATGAACGCGCCTTGCACCGCGGGCGTCTGCTCCAGCGACAGGTCGAGGCGCGTCACCCGCAGCCGGTCGGGCGCGTCGCGGGTGGCGGAAAAGCGCAGGACGCGAACGGGAACGACGTCACCCACGGCGAGGACGTCGAGGGCGCTGCGCGGCAGCGCGGTCATGTGCTCGGGGCGGAACTCGCGCGCCCAGGACATGGTCGAGAAGGGAACGGCGCCCTGCGCGGAGGGAGCCAGCTCGACCCGCGCCTCGCGAGGGCTCACCGCCACCACGATGCCGGAATAGACGTCGTTCTGCTGCAGCGGCCGGGTGCGCGCAACGCGCGCGAGCGATTCGGGCCGCAGGCCGTCCTTCTCGGCGACGCCTTCGAGGTCGAAGACCTCGACGCTCTCGCGGGTGGCGGCGATCTGCGCGTATCTTCGCGCCAGCGCGGCGCGGAACTCGTCCAGGCGCGCGGCGTCGAGCTTGATGGGCGCGCCGCGCCACCCCTGCCGCTTGTCCACGGCGCGCAACCCCTCGCGCACGGCTTGCTCGGCAGCGGCCTGCAGCCGCGGATCCATGGCGACTTCCACGGTCATGCCGCTCGTCTCGACGGCGACGTCGCCGTACTGCGCGACGAGCTGCCGGCGCACCTCTTCCAGGTACCACCCGCCCGGCGGATCCGGAGGAATGGCCGGCAGCGCGATCGGCTTCTCCACCTCCGCGTCGTGGTCCGCGCGCGAGATGTAGTGGTTCGCGAGCATGCGATCGAGCACGTACGTCTGGCGCCGCTTGGCGCGGTCCGGGTGGCGGCGTGGATTGATGCGCGCCGGATTCTGCGGAAGGCCCGCCAGGATGGCCGCCTCGCCCAGGTCGATGTCCCAGACGTGCTTGTTGAAATAGTAGAGCGACGCCTCCTCGACTCCGTAGTGCGCGCGGCCGAAATTGATCTGGTTCAGGTAGAGGAAGAGGATGTCGTCCTTGGAGAGGTTCTTCTCCAAGCGCATCGAGAGGAGGATCTCCTTCAGCTTCCTCCGCCAGCGCTTTTCGCTGCCGAGGAAGAAATTCTTCACCACCTGCTGGGTGATGGTGGAAGCGCCCAGGCGCTTCTGCCCGCTGAGCGCATCGACGATGGCGGCGCGAGCGAGGGCGAACGGGTTGAAGCCCGGGTGTTTGTAGAAATCCTTGTCCTCGGCCGAGATCACCGCCTGCACGAGCACGCGCGGAATCTTGTCCATCGACACGACGGTGCGGCGTTCGCGGTAGAACTGCCCCACCACCGTGCCGTCCTGCGCCACCACCTTGGTCGAGACCATCGGGTGGTAGTCCTTGACGCTGTCGAAGGTGGGGACCTCGCGCGCGAGGTAGAGGTACCCGCCGACGAGGCCCAGGACGACGAGCGCCGCGGCGGCGGCGCAGGCCCAGGCGGCGCGGCGCAACCAGATCTTGCCGCGGCGAGGTCCCGATTCGACGTGCCCGGCGTAATCGTCGGCGGGAACCGGCCGATACGGCTCCACCTCGGGCTCGGCCGGTTCCGGCGGTGGCGCCTTCGGCGCGCGCGGCGCGCGAAAGAACGCGGTGGCGCCAGGCGAGTCGTCGTGGGGCGGCGCGGGCTCGCGCGGTGGCTCCGGCGCCGCGGGTTCCGGCTCGGCCGGGATGGGTGCGGCCTGCTCGTCCCACCACGCGCCCCTGCGGCCCTTCTTGTCCGGTATGGGCGGCGCGACGACGCGCCTCGGCGGAACGGCCGGAGCAGGCTCCTCGTCAGGGAGCGAAACCTGGAGCCCCTTGCGGGGCGCCAGCGGCGCTTGCTCCTTGCGTGAGCGCTGCTGCGCACCGGCGGCATCGACGCGGATGAACGCCGTTCCACCGGGGACGTCGTCGACGTCCACCTCGACCGATTCGGCCGCTTCGCCTCGCGCCTCGTTCTCGTTCGTCGTGATGAGCGTGGTCGTCGCTGCTTCGGGCGGGCTCGCCGGACGCTTCGGAGCGGACATCGCACGAGCAAGGATGCCTCACTTCCGCCCTCCGGGCTACCGGTATTCAAAGCCGCCATCGAGGGTTGCAGTCGAACCTCGAAACTCGACACCGACACGGAACCTCGACATCGAATCTCGAAAACGCGACGCGCCCACGATTTCCGCTACAACACCCGCGTGCCCTGGTACGTCTATCTGCTCCGCTGTGGGGACGGCACCCTCTACGCCGGCGCCACCACCGACGTCGAGTGTCGCCTCGCCGCCCACCGCGCCGGGCGCGGCGCCCGCTACACGCGCGGGCGCGGCCCGCTCTCTCTCGTCCTCTGCGAGCCCCATCTGGACCGTTCGGCGGCGCTGCGCCGCGAATGCGAGCTGAAGCGCCTGCGCCGCCGGGACAAGCTCGCCCTGCTCAGGCGACGAAGGCGATAGTCGGCGCTGCAGGCGAGATACTCGGGCAGCGGCGGTTTGTCGGGCCGCGCGTTCTTGACAGTCGCGGGGGCCGTGGTAAGCGCGCGCACATGCGCAGGCTCGCTCCCCTGGCTTTGCTGCTGCTGTTCGGCTGTCCCAAGCCGCCCGCGTATCCGGAGTGCCGCAACGACGAGGACTGCAGCGGGCACGCGGAAGTGTGCATCAACGGCGTCTGCCGCGAGTGCCGCGACGACGCCCAGTGCGCCCGGAAGCCCGGCACTGCCTGCGTGAGCAACGCCTGCCAGGAGAAGGCGCAGTGCCGGCAGGACCAGGATTGCGCGCAGGGGCAGAAGTGCGCGCAGGGCAGATGCGTGCCCGAGTGCACGGAGGCAAGCGCGCAGCAGGATTGCGGCCCCGGGCGCAAGTGCCTGTCCGGCCGCTGCGCCGCGCCCGACGCATGCAACGTGGACGCCGACTGCGGCTCGGGAAGGGCCTGCGTGCAGAACCGCTGCGCGGCGGCGCAGGCGTCGTGCCAGCTGGAGACGGTGTATTTCGGATTCGACGATTCGTCCCTCACCTCCGAGGCGCGCGGCACGCTCGACGCCGACCGCCAGTGCCTGAGGCAGCGCGGCGATCCGCCCATCACCGTCGCCGGCCACACCGACGAGCGGGGCACGACCGAGTACAACCTCGCCCTCGGCCAGCGCCGGGCGGAAGCGGTCCGCAAGTACCTGACGGGGCTCGGCGCCGACGGCAGCCGGATCAAGGTGGTGAGCCACGGCGAGGAGCGCCCCGCGGACCCGGGCCATGACGAGTCGGCCTGGGCGAAGAATCGCCGAGCGGAGATCACCGCGGGGGCGGCGCGATGAGGCGGCTCCTGCCGCTCTGCCTCGCCTTCTGCGCTGCTTGCGTCACGACCAAGCAGGAAGGCGACGAGATGCGCAAGCGCATCGACGCGCTGGAGAAGGACCTCAAGTCGCAGAAGGAAGCGACGGCCGCCGATCGGCAGAAGCTCCAGGCCGAGCAGGCCGCGAAGCTGAAGGAAGTGCAGGACGCCATGGACGCGTTGAACCGCGCGGCCCGCAAGAGCGGCGCCGACCTCGCGGTCGATCTGGAGAAGGCGCAGAACGATCTGGCGCAGATCCGCGGAATGCTCGAGGTGTCGCAGCACCGGCTCGACCAGATCGATCAAGGGAACGCGGAGCGGGACCGCAGGATCGACGAGAGCGCACGGTTCGTCGCCACCCGCCAGAAGGAGCTGGAGCATCCCAGCGACAAGGCCGGCCTCTACGCGGCGGCGCGCAAGAAGCTGGACGCGGGGGACACGGGCGGCGCGCGCCAGTTCCTCACCGAGTTCCTCTCCAAGTACGGCAAGGACGAGCTGGCGGGAAACGCGCAGTACTGGCTGGGCGAGACGTACTACGGGGAGAAGCGCTGGAACGACGCCATCGTCGAGTTCCAGAAAGTGCTCAAGGACCACCGCGGCAGCGAGAAGACGCCCGACGCGCTGCTCAAGATCGGCATGGCGTTCCAGAACCAGAAGGACTGCAAGAACGCGATGCTCTTCTTCGACGAAGTGCAGCAGGCGTACAAGTCCGCTCCCGCGGCCAAGGTCGCTCGCGAGCAGGAAGCGCAGTGCAAGAACCCCAAGAGGAAGACGGCGGGGAAGCCTTCGCGCTGAGCAGCTGCCCGACTTTCCTTCAGGGCATGGTGACCACGGTCAGATCGCGCAGCGGGATGCATTGGCAGGCAAGTCGCTTTCCGCCCTTGAACAGGCGGCGGTGCAGCAGCTTCTCCTTCCAGGTAGGCGGGCTGACGGCGCCCGGATCCCTGGTGCGCAGGAAGATGGCGCAAGCCATTCCCGAGCAGCGTCCCTTCCCATCGCACGGATGGATCGCGGCGAAGCCGCGCTGCAGGACGATCCCGACCAGCGAGGCGGCGGCGTGGACGGTCGATCCCTGCGGGACGTCGACCGTGACCGACTCCATCTCGAACGTGATTTTCGGCACGGGCCTGTCGGTTTACAGGCGGAAGCGGTTCCCATGCAACAACCTGTCCTCGACCTTCTCGAGGAGCCCGACCAGCTCGCGGCGCGCGAACTTGCCCTGCGCGAGCTCCTGGAAGGCGAGCGCCGCGTCCACCAGGTATCGGGTGACGAAGTGCGCGGTGACCTCCTCCAGCTCGTCCGGGAGCAGCTCGCGATGCGCGCCGCTGCGCCAGAAGCGGTCGATCAGATCGTAATCGCGCAAGAGCTCGCGCCGGGCCATTTCGCAAGCGACCCGCAGCGTCGCAACCCCCGGCGCCGATGGGCGCTCGATGGCGGAGCGGAAGCCGCGCCGGGTGGAATCGTCGAGCCACTCGTCGACCGCCGGCGGCCACGCCCGCAGCTCGGAGGCGATCCGATCCGCGACCTGGTCGAGGACGTAGTCCTTGAGCCCCTGCGGCTTGCGATCGACGAGGTGGTCCCAGCGTCCCATCACGGCGCTCCCGGCAGGCCCGGCCGAGCATAGACGACCACCTGGGGCGTCTCGTCCAGATAGAACCCGGTCGCGGGCGTCCGCGTTCCGAAGGCATTCCAGGTCTCGGGCTCGCGGTCGCGGAATTCCCGGTGCCACTGCAGCGCGGCGTACTGCGCGTCCCAGGGACCCGCGGCGTACTGGATGTCCGCGCGCAGCATGCCGGCTTGCTGGTAGGCGCGATAGCTCTCCGGATTCACCTCGTGGAAGAAGACGCGGGCGCCGCGAGGAACGTGCGCGTTCAGCCAGGGCAGCACCGCGGTCACGTTGTTCGACCAGTACTGCCGCTGCATGCCCAGGCTCGCGGCGCCCGGAACGCCGCCGGCGAGCTCGCCGTAGGCGCTGGTCCCAAAGGGATGGACGTGCGCGATCTGCCACAGGCCGGGAAGCAGCGCCGCCGCGGCGGCGATGGCAAAGGCGCGCGCCCGCGGCAGCCCCGCCTGGGACGCCAGTCCGGCTGCGCCGGCGAGCAGGTGGCCCGCCTCGGGCGCGAGCAGGGCCACGAACGCGAGCCAGTGCTTGATCCCGCCGAAGATGGGCGTGGTCCGCACCATGAACGGGAGGATGGCGGCGCCGGCGAGCCCCAGCTCGAGCAGCCGCAGCGGCGAGAGCGCGCGGTGGGCGAAGTCCCACAAGAGCTTCGCGCCCGCGGCGGCGAAAAGCGCTACCTGCGGCAGCGGGAGCACGAGGGCGAGCAGCACCAGCGGGTAGAAGATCGGGAAGGGCGGCGCGCGCAGCTCGAGGCCCAGGTAGTACCAGGCGTAGTGGACGTGATGGGCATGGAAGGACACCCAATCCGAGAGGTGCCGCGCCGGGTCGTGCCACAGGAGCGGCCAGGACGCGAACAGGACGATGGGTCCGAGGAGGAGCCAGGGCAGGGTCCGCAGGGCGCGGCCGCGGAGATCTTTGGGGAGGAGCAGCGCGTGGACGAGGAGCACGGCGGGGAGGAACCAGGCGTTGTGCTTGACCGCCAGGGCGCAGCCGAACACGAGGCCGAGGGAGACTCGGCTGGCGGCCGGCGGCTGGCCGCTGGCGGTCAGGGAAGGGCCAGCCGAATCCAAGATTCCTATCGCTGTGGCCCACGCGACCCCGACTCCCACGGTAAGGGCGCAGATCGGGATGTCGAAGCAGGCGAGGTGACCATGGAAGAACGTGCGCTCGGTGCACCAGAAGAGCGCTGGAGCGAAGATGGCCGCGGGGCGGGAGCGTTGGGAACCCAGCACGGCGAGCCAGTAGGTGAGTAGCGCGCCGAAGCCGAAGGCGGGCAGGCGGAATGCGAGCGCGTCCGGTAGCCAGCCGAGCCAGGTGGTGAAAACGAGGTGTGACAGGGCGAAGAGCAGCTTGGCGAGCCCGGGATGCTCGAAGTTGATGCTCCAGTACCGGCCTGTCTCCCGCAGCGCCGCGAAAGGAGCGCGCAGGAGCAACAGCACCCACTGCTCGTAGCTGCGGGCTGCCTCGAAGTAATACCCCTCGTCGCGGACGAACCCGACGCCCGACTGGGTGGCGAAGAGCGCGGCCAGAGTCAGCGCGGCGAGCCCGAGCGGGAGGCGGCGACTCATGGAGACGTCGTCCAAGCGGCGAGGCAGAAGGGACGGTCGGGATCGCGCGCGCTCACCAGGAACGCAAACGTATGCTCACCGGACGGCGCAGCGACCTCCAGGCGGCGCCAACCGGGCGCAGGCGGCGCCGTGGGCGGCACGGTGAGCGTGGCGAGGGGCGCGCCGTCGACCTGCACCTCGACGCGCACGGGACCACGCGCGATCTGGTAGGCGCGCTCGCCGCCGATCCCGGCGCGCACGTGCAGGACGCCGCCCTGCCCCCGTGCCTGCAAGGTTCCCGGATCGGCCGGGCGTCCGATCCGCACCTGCGCGCACTGGCGCGAAACGTAGTCCACCTCGTGCTCCTCGCGCCGATCGGTGAGGAACGAGAGCACGCGCGGACCGCGCAAGTCCCACGGCTCTAGCGACAGACCGCCGAAGCGCATCTCCTCGCCCGGGACGGCGCCGCGCTCCCGCAGCGCCGCGCGTGCGCGCGCGAGGCGCAGAAGCGGCGCGCGCGACAGCGCCAGCAGCCACAGGCGCTCGACTCCCGGGTAGTCCGCCGCGCGGAGGTCCTCTTCGGCGAGAACGGGCAGCGACCGGACGAACAGGCGCGCGCGCTCGGCCCACGCCGGCCAGAGCTGGACGGCATCGCTCGGGCCCGCGCGCATGCGCAGCGCGGCGGCCGCTTCCGCGTAGTCTGCGTCGCCCGGCAGGCGCAGCGGCAAGGTGAGGTCGAAGGCGAGCGCGGCAATGCCCAGCGCGGCGATGGCCAGGAGGGGGATGGCGCGCGCGCGGTCGCTCCGGCGCCGGGCCGGCGCGAGGGCGTCCTCCACTACGACTGCCCGAGCTTGATCTTGCGCTCGCTCTTCTCCCGGTCGTACAGGCAGAGAGCGACCTCCGGATACTGCGTGAACCCCGGCGACCACTCCGGATGCATGGCGCAGCGCGGGTCGAAGCAGTGGTGCAGGTCCCACAGATGGCCGACGTGGTGCGCGGCGCGCTTGGCGAGCCCCACGTCCAGCGGAAGCTCGCCCTTGGCGCCGAGGCCGTGGCTGGTCACGACGGCCCGTCCGCCGCCGAACTGCGGAAACCCGGTCATCGGGCCCTTGCCCATCGGCCCTTCGGGGGCCGTGAGCGGGGCGCTCGTCAAGTAGACGATCTTGTCGTCGGCGTAGAGCTGCGTGTCGTCGTCGATCTCCTCCAGCAGCTTGGGCGCATGATACGTCTCCTGATCGTCCGCGAGGGCCGCATCCGGCAGCTCGGCCTGTCCCTCGATCTCGCAGCCCATGCCGTACGCGGCGTGGAGGCGGCGCGCGACGTGCTCCAGCACTTCCGACGGGAACTCGCCCAGCGTGACCAGCCGGATCATCGCTTCCCCTTTCCGGCCTTCTTCGCCGCGGGTTTCTTCGTCGGTTTCTTCGGCGCCGCCTTCTTCGCGGCGGGCTTCGCCTTCGCCGCGGGCTTCTCGACCTTCCTGGCGGGGGCGGGGGCCGGTCTCGCCTTTGTCGGCGCGGGTGTCGCTTTCGCCTTGGCGTGGGGCTTGGGCGGCGAGAGCACCTTCGCCGCGACTTCCAGCGCCTTGGCTGCGATGGAATGCGCGATGCCGTCTCCGCCCGGCCGAGGCGCTTCCGCGCGCTTGGGCTCGGCGGCCGCGGCAGGCGCGGCCCTCGGCGGAGGCGGAGCCGCCGTTCCCCGTTTCGCCTGCGGCTTGGTG
>JBJMQJ010000061.1:0-5776 GCA_045802765.1 Myxococcales bacterium | reverse complement strand
GGTGCGCGGCGGCGCTGCCGGTGGCCGGGCTGGCGCTCTCGGCGCGGCTGACGCAGGCGATGCGGCGCAGCGAGTAGCGCGCCCGCAGATAGTACCAGGCGCCCGAATTGAACGGCTCCTCCTGCACCCAGACGAGCTTGGCGGACTCCGGATATCGCGCGAGCGACTTGCTCAGCTGTTCCGGGTCGAGGGGATAGAGCTGCTCGATGCGCACCAGCGCCACGTCGTCGCGCTGCTTCACCTCGCGCGCCGCGAGCAGGTCGTAATAGACCTTGCCCGAGCTGAGCAGGATGCGCTTGACCTTGCGCGGGCTGACCGCGTCGTCGGGAATGATGCGCTGGAACCCGCCCTCCGCGAGATCGGTCAGCGTGGACACAGCGTGCTTGTGCCGCAGCAAGCTCTTCGGCGTCATGATCACCAGCGGCTTGCGCCAGGGTCGCAGCACCTGCCGCCGGAGCACGTGGAAGTATTGCGCCGGCGTGGTCAGGTTGCACACCTGCACGTTGTCTTCCGCGGCGAGCTGCAGGAACCGCTCCAGGCGCGCCGAGGAGTGCTCCGGGCCCTGGCCCTCGAAGCCGTGCGGCAGGAGCAGCACGACGCCCGACAGGCGGTTCCACTTGTCTTCCGCCGAGGAGATGAACTGGTCGATGACCACCTGCGCGCCGTTGGTGAAGTCGCCGAACTGCGCCTCCCAGCACGTCAGCCACTCCGGGGTGTCCAGCGAGAACCCGTAGTCGAATCCGAGGACGCCCGCCTCGGAGAGCGGGCTGTCGTAGATCTCGAAACGCCCCTGCCCCGCGCGCAGATTGGCGAGCGGAGTGTAGCGGCGCCCTGTGCGCACGTCCGCGAGGACGGCGTGCCGCTGCGAGAACGTCCCGCGCCGGCTGTCCTGGCCGCTGAAGCGGATCGGCGTGCCTCGATCGAGCAACGTGGCGAAGGCGAGGTGCTCGCCCGTGGCCCAGTCGAACGGCTCGTCTCCGCTGCCCTGGGCGAGCTTTCCGCGCAGCTCGAGCAGCTTGGCGATCTTCTCGTGGGGAGTGAAGTCCGCGGGCACGCGCGCGGTGGCGCGGAGCAGCTCCCGCAGCTTTTCCATCGGCACCGCGGTCGGGACCTCGGGCGTGTCGGCGTCCGGGCCGCCGCGATACTTGGACCACAGCCCGGCCATGGCGCTCTCCGTCCGCTTCGCTCCCGTCTTGCGCGTGCGCTCCAGCTCTTCTTCGAGCTGCTGCACGCGCGCGCGCATCAGCTCCTCGGCTTCCTGTGGAGTGGCGATGCCGCTCTGGGCGAGCTTGCGCGCATAGATGGCGCGCGCCGGCGGCTTGCGCCGGATGACCTCGTACATCACCGGCTGCGTGAAGCTGGGTTCGTCCGCCTCGTTGTGCCCGTACTTGCGGTAGCAGTACAGGTCGATGAGCACGTCCTGCCCGAACGTCTGGCGATACTCGATGGCGAGCTGCACGGCCCACACCACTCCCTCGGGGTCCTCGCCGTTCACGTGGAAGACCGGCGCGCGCAGCACGCGGGCGATGTCGGTGCAGTACGGGGTCGAGCGCGCGTCCTCCGGATTGGTGGTGAAGCCGACCTGATTGTTGATGACGACGTGGATGGTGCCGCCGGTCGTGTAGCCCTCGAGGTTGGCGAGGTTCAGCGTCTCGGCGACCAGGCCCTGTCCGGCGAACGCGGCATCGCCATGGATGAGGACCGGAAGCACCTTCTTCCGCTCCGGGTCGCGCGGCTCGTCGCGGTCCTGCTTGGCGCGCACGCGGCCCTCGACGACGGTGTTCACCCACTCGAGGTGGCTGGGGTTGAAGGCGAGCGAGAGGTGGAGCTCCTTGCCGCTCTGGGTGACCCGGTCCGACGAGTAGCCGAGGTGGTACTTCACGTCGCCGCGGCCGAGAAGCTCCTGCGCGTCCTTGTCCTCGAACTCGGCAAAGATCGCGGTCAGGTCCTTGTGGAGGATGTTGGCGAGGATGTTCAGGCGCCCCCGGTGCGCCATGCCGATGACGATCTCCTCGCCGCCGCGGTCGCCGAACTCCTCGATGAGCCAGTCCATCAGCGGGATGAGGCTCTCGCCCCCTTCGAGCGAGAAGCGCTTCGCGCCGATGTACTTCTTGTGCAGGAAGGTCTCCAGCGTCTCCGCATCGGTGAGGCGCCCGAGGATGCGCAGCTTCTCCTCGCGGCTGAGCTGGACCTCGTTCCCGGTCGCCTCCATCCGCTCCTGCAGCCAGCGGCGGATGACGGGGTCCTCGCCGTGCATGAACTCGGCCCCGATGGTGCGGCAGTAGGTCCGCTTGAGGCGCGCGATGATCTCGCGCAGCGGCAGCGTGGGCGCGCCCACGTTGAAGTCGCCGGTGGCGAAGGGCTTGTCGAGGTCCTCGCGGGTCAGGCCGAAGCTTTCCGGCTCCAGCTCCGGAGGCGGGGGCTTGAGCAAGCCCAGCGGATCGATGTCCGCGAACAGGTGGCCGCGGATGCGGTAGGCATTGATCAGCTCGGCGACCGCTTCCTGCTTCTCCTCGGCGTCCAGCCGTTGCGCCTCGGGGGCGGCGGCGGACAGGTCGAGGAGCGCTCCGGCGAACGCGCCTTCGGGCCGCAGCGCGAGCGCCGCCGCTCCGTTGCCGCGGCCGTTCCCGTTGGTGACGGGCGCCGGCGCGGGGCGCGGGGCGACCTGTGCTGCCGCCGGCGCCGGCAGGCCGGCGAGCCGCGAGAAGTACTGCTGCCAATCGAGGTCCACCGCGGCGGGATTGTCGCGCCACCGCTCGTACTGGTCCTCGACGAACACCTGGTTGATGCCGAAATCCCGGTCGAAATCCATCGCCTTCCGCCTCGAGCCGACGCACGGTTGCTTCGTCGGTCGCAGCCGCGCAGGGAGCCGGAAAATAACGGAAGGGCGGGCCCGGGGCCAGTGCTCCTTGCCGCCGGACGAGCGTTCGGCCGGCGCGGTCTCCGCCTGGGAGGGCCGCCGGGCGAGCCCGCTTTCACGGACCCGCCCGGCGCGAGGTCACTGCACCGTGTAAGGATCGATCCGGTTGGCGAAGGACACGTTCAGACCCGACCCCAAGAGCCCCCCGGCGGCCTCCACCTCGTTGGTGCGCGTGATGATCACCCGCTGATTGGCGCGCAGGGGGTTCTGCGCACCCGAGATGATGAAGTCGCCTGTGTCCGGCGCGAGCGCCTGCATGTCGCGAGTCGCCACGCTGACCTGCTTCGCGACGGCGGGCGTCGTCCAGGTTACTTCGAGGGGCTGGCCGGCGGTCGCGGTCCCGTTCAGGGCCGGCGCGTTGATGGTGTGCATGCCGACTCCGCCCACGACCACGCCCTGCACGTTGTCGGTGCCCTTCACGACGTTGAGGCGGAAGTCGCCCGAAGGGTACGACGCGACCGTCCCGGTGTACGCGCCGCCGGGGGCCGCCTGCGTCAGGTTCACGACGCCGTCGGGCACGGAGGAGTTGAGCACCGTCACCGTCGCGCCGTTCACGGTGGCGCCCGCGCCGTCCACCACGGTGACCGAGAACGTGGTTTGCGGAGCAGTGGTGGTCGGGGTCGAGGCGGCGGTGACGCTGCCCACCACCTTCAGCGTATTGGTGCCGGTGCCCGGGTTGTTATGGCTGATCGCAGCGTTGTTCGTGTTGTTCGATCCGCAGGCGAGCGCGGCGGCCGCGGCGGCGAGGGTAAGGAAGCGCTTCATCTAGATTCTCCTTTGCAAAATGCGGTTGCAAAGCGGTTTCGCATGGCGCACCGGATCGGACCACTTTTCGGTAAGGCGTGGCCACGCCACGTTATCGGTGCGCGGCGCACGGCCGCCGCCGATGTGCTCCGACATGCCGGGTTGTGCGCGGCGCGGCGCGTGGGTTACTCCTCTTCAGCGGGGCCGTGGCGGAACCGGCAGACGCAGCGGACTTAAAATCCGCGGGGGCTCACCGCCCCGTCCGGGTTCGATTCCCGGCGGCCCCATCTCTCCGCTAATGCGCGGGCGTTTCGCGGTCCGGGGGCTCCAGCAGGAACACGCGCGGAGGGCTGCCGTCGCCCAGCTCGGCGAGATGCGCGTACGGCGCGGCGAGCTTCTTCTGCAGGTCGGGAGCGAGGACCGATACCTCGTCGGCCCGGGGGCACCACCAGGAGAGCGTGTGGCGGGGAAGCGTCCCCACTGCGCCGCAGTCGTCACAGCGCACCCGGTACGGCGGCCTGGTCGCGAGACGGATTCTCATGGTGGTGGAATGCTGCACAGGACCCGCAGGGGGGATCCAGTGCCGCGGCACCTACACGGAGGTCGTCCCGGTCCTTTCGCGGAGATCGCGACGCACGAGGCGCCTCGCGGGCAGCTCCCGCGCGGACCTCTCGCGGCGGCGGCGGCGCTTGCGGAGGATCCACCACACGCCCGCACCGATGGACGCCGCCGCGCCGACGATCCAGTGCGCCTGATGCAGCGTGCGCCGGATGTCGTCCAGGTGCTCGCCGAAGAGATGGCCGAGCGTCACCACCAGCGGCACGGTGACGGCGGCGCTGAGCGCATCCGCGACGAGGAACGTCAGGAAGCGCACCCCTGACGCGCCCGAGAGGAAGAAGATCGGCGCGCGCAATCCCGGCGTGTGCCGCCCGACGACGACCGTCCAGAAGCCGTGACGGCCGAAGTGGGACCGGAGCTTCTCGGCCCGCTCTGGCGAGATCACCTTGCGGACGAGCCTGTGCTCGTAAGCCGCAGGGCCGAGCTTCTTGCCCCAGTGATGGATGAGCACATCGCCGAAAACGACGCCGAGGTACCCGGCGAGGAGAGTCGGCACGAAACGCGTCACGCCTTGCGCCGAGAGCGCCCCGGCGATGAGCAGGACCAGGTCCTCGCTGATCGGCACGCCGATCCCCGCGGCCGAGAGCAACAGCAGCATCGCGGGATACGTGTACCGCTGCAGCAGCTCCGCGAGCGTGTGTTCCAATCAGGACCCCTGTTCGCTTTCCTTGCAGCCGGGCAGTCGCAACAGCGCAGCGGCGGCCGCTGTGTTATGACGCCCGACCGCCCGCATCCGAAGGAAACGTTGACATGCTGGACGCAGTCACCAAGGGATTCCGCGCCGCCAAGCACAAGCTGACCGGCAAGGCGGAGCTGAACGAGGCGAACATCGACGATGCCTTGCGCGACATCCGCGTCGCGCTGCTCGAGGCCGACGTCGAGTTCAACGTCGCCAAGCGCTTCCTCGCCCGTGTGAAGGAGAAGGCGCTGGGCGAAGTGGTCGCCCTGGCTGCGACCGACAAAAAGGGGCGAAAGGTCCAGGCCTCCCCCGGCGACCATTTCATCAAGATCTGCCACGACGAGCTGGAAAATCTGATGGGGCCGGTCGACACCTCGCTGCAGCTCGCGCGCAAGGGTGAGCGGCCGGCGGGCGTGATGCTGGTCGGCCTGCAGGGGTCCGGCAAGACCACCACCGTCGCGAAGCTCGCAAATCTCCTGCTCAAGCAGGGCAAGAAGCCGCTGATGGTGGCCGCCGACATCTACCGGCCGGCGGCGGTCGAGCAGCTCAAGCAGCTCGGCGAGCGGCTCGAGATCCCCGTCTTCCACGAGGAGAACGTCAAACCGCCCGACATGGCGCAGCACGCGCTCGCCTTCGCGGGCCAGAAGAACCGGGACGTGGTGCTCTACGACACCGCCGGCCGCCTCGCCATCGACGAGGAGATGATGGGCGAGCTGGAGCACATCCAGCAGCGCGTCGCTCCCGAGAACGTGCTGCTCGTCGCGGACGCGATGATCGGACAGGATGCGGTGAAGACCGCCGGCGAGTTCGATCGC
>JBJMQJ010000060.1:0-6737 GCA_045802765.1 Myxococcales bacterium | reverse complement strand
GCCTGCCCGGTCCCCACCGTGAGCGCGGTGGGACACGAGGTCGACTTCACCATCGCGGACTTCGCCGCCGACGTCCGCGCCCCGACGCCGACGGCGGCCGCCGAGCTGCTCGCCCGCGTCAAGGAGGAGTTGGTGGCCGACCTCGCCGCGCGGCGCGCGCGGCTCTTGCGCGCCTGGAGGGCGCATGCCGAGAAGCGGCAGGCCCACCTCGACGGCCGCCGTGCCCGCATCGCCGATCCGCGGCGGCTCATCGGCGAGCGCAAGCTGCGGGTGGACAAGCTGCAGCAGCGGCTGGAAGCGGCGGCGCGGCGCGAGGTGGGCGAGCGCACCGAGCGGTTGCAGGCGGTGCGGGACCGCCTGCAGGCGGCGCACCCCGCCGCGGTGCTGCACGGCCTGCACAGGGACGTGGCCCGTCTCGAGGAGCGGCTCAAGTATCTGGCGCGCCGGGCGCTGGCGGCGCGGCGGCATCGCTTCGAAGGATTGGCCGGGCGCCTCGATGCGCTCAGCCCGCTGCGGGTGCTCGCGCGGGGGTACGCGGTCGCATTCGACGAGCGCGGACACGCGGTGCTGCGCGCGGACGCCGTCCGCCCCGGCGACCGCCTCCGCGTCAGGTTGCACCGGGGCGAGGTGGACGCCGACGTTACGGGGGTCATGCCGGCGCCGGAGGAAGACGAGTAGGCGCCGCGCGCCTGCGCCGTATCGAAACACCGCGCGCGGAACGAGTCCGTTCCGGCGTCGCCAGAGCCGCGATTTGTCCGTGGCGTCGGAGGTCCAGGAGTGCTATCGCAAATTGCCGTGGCCGAGCCGATCACCCAGAGCTCCCCTACCGCGGACGAATCGCGCTACGAGGAGATCGTCCAGCGCCTAGCCAAGGTGGTCGAGCGCCTGGAAGGCGGCGGGTTGTCGCTCGAGGAATCGATCGCAGCATTCGAGGAGGGCATCCAGCTGGCGCGAGCGGGTGCGAGAAAGCTCGAGGAGGCCGAGCGCAAGGTGGAGCTGCTGCTGGAGAACGACCGCGTCGCCCCGTTCGGCACCGACGAGGGGTCTCGGAGGTAGACTCGCGCGAAGGCTCCGCGCGTCGGAATGCAACCATGGCGGGCCGCAAGAAGATCATCATCGTCGACGACGACCGCGAGACGCGGGAGATGCTCAAGATGGCCCTCGAGCTGGAGGGCTACGACGTGACCCAGGCCGCCAACGGCCTGCGCCTCATCTCCACCCTGCACGTCGACCGCCCCGACCTGATCCTGCTCGACGTGATGATGAGCTGGATCGACGGCTTCGAGCTGTGCCGGGCGGTGAAGAAGAACGAGGAGTTCCGGGACATCCCGGTGATCTTCATCAGCGCGAAGAAGACCGCGGGCGACATCCGGACGGGCCTCGCGGCCGGCGCCGCCGACTACTTCTCCAAGCCCATCGACATGGAGCGCTTGCTCGCGCGCATCCAGGCGCTGATCGGGCCCGCCGCCGCGGGGGCCCCCCGCGAGCGCTGATGGCTCGCCGCCGGGCCGACGTCCTCCTGCAGCTGCGCGGCCTGGCCGAGTCGCGCACCAAGGCGCAGGCCCTCATCCTCGCCGGCGAGGTGGTCGCGGGAGATCACCGCGTCGAGAAACCGGGCCAGCTGCTCGACGAAGCGGTCGAGCTGCGGCTCAAGAGCGGCGAGATGCTCAAGTACGTCTCCCGCGGCGGAGCGAAGCTCGAGCACGCGCTGGACCGCTTCGGCCTCGATCCGCGGGGACTGGTCTGCTGCGACCTGGGCGCCTCGACCGGCGGGTTCACCGACGTGCTGCTCCAGCGCGGCGCGCTCCGCGTTCACGCCGTGGACGTCGGCTACGGCCAGCTGCACCCGCGCCTGCGCGCCGACCCTCGCGTCGTCGTGCACGAGCGCGTCAACGCGCGCGCCCTCTCGCCCGCGATGCTCGGCGAACGCTGCGGCGTCGCGGTGGCTGACCTCTCGTTCATCTCGCTCAAGCTGGTTCTTCCCGCGCTCACCTCGGTGCTCGAGCCACCCGCCTGGTGCGCGGCGCTGGTGAAGCCTCAGTTCGAGGCCGGCCGGCCGGAGGTGGGCAAAGGTGGGGTGGTGCGCGATCCCGCGGTCCACCAACGCGTCGTGGAGGAGGTCTGCGGGGCGCTGCGCGGCCTGGGATTCGCCGTGCTGGGCGGCACGCCGTCCCCCCTCCTCGGGCCCGCCGGGAATCGCGAATTCCTGGTCGCAGGTCGTCTCGTGTAGGCGCGGCTCGCGGTTGGCGTGAGTCCAGCAGATGTGCAAGACTTTGAGTCCGTAGGCGCCAGCCCGGGGGGCGGCCAGGGGGCCACGATGTCCGCATATCCCGCAGTCCGTGTGCGCATTTACGCTCCGCCCGCGGAAGCGCGGCGGCTGGCGGCGCGCCTGACTCGCGGAGGCATCGTCTCCTCCCCGGACGACGGCAGCGACGCCGAGGTGCTGGTCACGGTGGGCGTCGCGCCACCCGAGCTCGCGCCGGTCCGGGCGCGCTGCCAGGTGTTGTGCGCGGTGGGGAGTCCCGCGGGCGGATACTTCACCGCCGGCGCCGACGAGGTGGTCGTCCCGGGAGAGCCGGAGATCCTCTTCCGCCGCCTCAAGCTCTGGATCGAGCGCGCCGATCTCCACGCGCGCCTCGACCGCCTCACCCAGCGCGCCGCCGCCCTCGAGCAGGGCCTGGCCGACGCCGCCCACGACATCCGTGCGCCGCTGCACGCGAGCATCGGTTACGCCGACCAGCTCGAGAAGGACACCGCGCTTCCCGCCCAGCTGCGCCCGGGCGCTCAGACGGTGCTCCGCCAGGCGGAGCGCGCTCTGCAGGTCGCCGAGAGGATCCTCGAGAGCGCGCGGCGCGAGAACCCCCTGGTCGAGCCGGTGCGCGTCGATCTGGCCGGTCTTCTCGATGTGGCGGTGGACGCCGCGCAGGCGGTCGCGCGCGCCAAGGGCGTGGTGCTTGCCTCGGCGCCGCCGGCGCGTCCGGTGGAGATCCGCGCCGACGAGGAGATGCTGGCGCGCCTGCTCGACAACCTGGTCGCCAATGCCGTCCGCGTCACCCCGGCCGGAGGGGCGGTCGAGGTCAGCGCCTGGCGGGCCAGCCCGCGCCACGTCCGCCTCTGCGTGCGGGACACCGGCCCGGGCATCGCGGGCGCCGAGCTGGCCAAGCTGGTCGCCGGCCTCGGCGCGGGCCGCGGGCTGCGCATCTGCCGCGACATCGCCGAGAAGCACGGGGGCGACTTCTGGGCCGAGAGCACGCCCGGCCAGGGCAGCCGGTTCCTCGTCGAGCTGCCGCTCTCGTTCCCGCAGAGCCGGCCCCGCGTGCTGGTCGTGTCCAACGACGAGAAGTGGGTCCGCGAAGTGGCCCGGTCGCTCCGCGAAGCCTGCGACGTCCGTAGCGCCACCGTCGCGGCCGCGAAGCTGGGCGGCAGGCGCACCGATCTGGTGCTCGTCGAGAGCCGCAAGGGACAGTCCCGCAGCCTGGCGGCGCTCCGCATCGCCGCCAAGGGCGCGCAGGTCCCCGTCATCGAGCTGCCCAGCGAGCTGGCGGCGGCGCGCCTCGCGCGCACGCTGGCGCACCTCACCGCCTGAGGCGGCAGTCCACGCCCCGGTGGCGCCGTCGTTTTCGCTCGCGGCGCGGGGAAGCGCGCTACACTCCGTGTCCATGAAGCTCCGACTCGCCCTCGCCGCCCTGCTCGCGGCGCCCGCGGTCTTTGCGCTGGTGCCGGACAAGGAGCTGCCCGCGTTCGCGGGCTACGTCGTCGACAAGGCGGGCATCCTCGACCAGGGGGCGGTCGAGCAGCTGCGCGCCACGGCGTCGCGCCTGGATCACGCGGGCGTGGCGCAGATCGCCCTGTGCACCGTTCCCGACCTGGGTGACTCAAGCGTGGAGGAGTTCGCCGTCGACCTCTTCCGCAAGTGGGGGCTCGGCCACGGAAAGAAGAGGGCGGACGGGCTGCTGCTCGTCCTCGTCCCCGG
This sequence comes from Myxococcales bacterium, assembly GCA_045802765.1. Classification (GTDB taxonomy): domain Bacteria; phylum Myxococcota; class Myxococcia; order Myxococcales; family 40CM-4-68-19; genus VBKO01. The sequence continues at coordinate 2,764 of JBJMQJ010000060.1, read as the reverse complement.
CAAGCCCGGGCACCGCAAGATCAAGGTCGAGGTCGGATACGGCCTCGAGGGCATCCTCCCAGACGGGAAGGTGGGCGCGCTGATCGATCAGTACGCCGTGCCCGCGCTGCGGCGGAACGACTACGGCGACGCGGCGGTCAAGCTCGTCGATGCGTTCGCGGGCGTCTTGGAGGGGAACGCCGCGGCGGGTGGCGAGCTGGCGCCCCAGCCAGGTGGGATGCGCGGCGGCCGTGGAGTGGGAGCGGCGCGCGCGCCCACCGGCGTCGGCGGGCTGGGGGCGGCCATCCTGTGCATGGGAGCGCTCCTTCTCGCGCTGGTGACGAGCGGCATGCGCAGGCAGTTCCCGGGCAAGAAGACGGGGCTGATCGCGGGCCTGCTCACCGTGGCGGCGGTGGTCGCGCTCATCGGGCTGGGGGGCGGCGCGGGATGGATCGCGCTCCTCGTCGGCCTGGTCGTGAACGGGTTCGCGTACGCGTCGATCCGCTCGCACAAGTGCCCTCGCGACGGTTCCTGGATGACCATCGATCAGCAGGTCGTCGACGAGCCGACGTACTGGAGCCGCGGGCTCGCGCACGTCGTCGAGCGCTGCACCAACCCCCGTTGCGGCTACCGGCGCGAGTACGACAAGGAGCTTCCGCGCAAGCAGCGGACCGTCTACGTCGGCGGCGGTGGAGGAGGTGGGTGGGGCGGCGGCGGTGGAGGCGGGGACGGGTTCAGCGGCGGCGGCGGCGGAGACTCGGGCGGCGGCGGCGCGAGCCGCGAGGTCTAGCCTTCGGCCCATCGCCTTCCGCTGGATCCGAGCCCTTCGCATGCGTCGACAAGAAGACATCCGGTTCAGCCAGTTGAACCGGATGTCTGGTAGCGAACGTCCACCGCGCACATGATCAAGCGCTACGCTGTCACCCATCTGCAGGGTCAGGCGGTGATCCGTCGGACGCTCATCGCGCGTGGGATGCGCCCGCCTTCGGCGTGGATTCCGCTTCCTCTCGGCGCAGCAGCCCCCATGCCTGGCGCAGGCGGTCGCGCAGGTCTTCCACCTCGCGGGCGAGCATCCACGCCTGATCGCCGCCTCGCGCCGCGGCGAGCTGCCGCAGGCGGTACTGCAGCCGCTCGAGGCCGGGATAGACCTCGCCGCCGATGATGTCGGTTCCCAGCTCGACGTACGTTCGGGACATCTCCACCTCCTCAATCGCCGCCGTGCGGGACGTAGTCCCGCGCGAGATTTTCGAACCGCGTGAACTCGTGGATGAACGCCGCATTCGCGGTGCCGATGGGCCCGTTGCGCTGCTTGCCCACGATGATCTCCGCGATGCCCTTCACCTCTTCCTTGTCCTTCTCGTAGACCTCTTCACGGAAGAGGAAGATGATCGTGTCCGCATCCTGTTCGAGCGCGCCCGAGTTATGGCTGACGATTCCGTCCGCGAGCCAGGAGGCCGGGCCGGGCACCGTAAGATCGAACACCTCTTCCGTTCCGGCAGGACCGATCGAGAGGAGGCGATCCCAGCGAACCGAGTTCCCCATGGGGGCGAGGTCCACAGCAGCCGCTGCGAGGCTCGCGCCTGTCGGCGCGGGTCGAAGCTCCCGTTCGACCTGCGACGTGGGGAGCGCGAGCGCGATGCGATCGCCGGGCGTTAGCGCTGAGACCCGCTGCCAGCCACCGGGGCCCAGCAGCCGATGTTTCGCCGTGCATCGAAGCCTACGTCCCGACGCGAAGGCCAGGTCGTGGATCTCGCGAAGTCCGACTTTCCAAATCTTGTCCGCGCGCGCCGAGACAACAGTGCCCTCACGCGAGACCGCGAGCACATCGGGTTCCTGACCGACGACCTTGCGAATCGGGATGCGCTTGCCATCGGCCAGCAAGACCACCGTATCGCCCGTGACGCACTCGCGCAGGTCCGACAGCTGGGGACGCTTGTCGGGGCGCTTCTCCAGCGATCGGTTGAGCTGTGACAACGCGAGGACGGGAATGTTCAGCTCCTTTGCAAGTGCCTTGAGGCCGCGGGAAATCTCGCTGATCTGCTGTTCGCGCGAGTCGATGCGCTCGTTCCCCTTCATCAGCTGCAGGTAGTCGACGACGATGAGGCCGAGCGGCGCCTCGCTGTCCGCGAAGCGCCCGGCGAGCCGTCGTGACTTTGCACGCAGCTCGAGGGCCGACATCCCCGGCGAGTCGTCGATGTGGATGTTCGCGTCCGCGAGCGCCCCCGCGGCGTGGGCGAGCTTGGGCCAGTCACTCTCGATCAGCCGGCCGGTGCGGATGCGCTGCGAGTCGACGCGCGCTTCGCTCGACAGCATGCGCATGACGAGCTGCTCTTTGGGCATCTCGAGCGAGAAGATGCCGACGCCGATGCGCTTGCTGTCGAACCGGGCGCGGCAACCGACGTGCGTCGCCACGTTGAGGCAGTAGGCGGTGTTGTGCGTTACGACGAAGTCGCTCGTTACGTACAGGTGATCGTCGCTCTCGACGAGGATGCACTGGCAGGGTTTCTCGCCGGCGGGTTCGACTGACTCGATGAATCGGCCCAGGAACTTCTCTGCGTTCGGATTCCATCGGGCCAGGTGCTTCTTCGAGCTGACCGGTACGATCCCGTTCGGAAACGAGATTCGGATCCTGTGCGTGGGTGCGCCTCTCCGCCGTTCGCCTCGATAGACACAGGTCGTCAACCGTTCCCCGTGGGAGGTCAGCCCGCCGAGGGACCGGACTAGCCAGATCACGCCTGCGGCCAGCCGGGCCGAGCTCGTCGAATATTCGACGAGCTCGGCCCGG
>JBJMQJ010000059.1:0-2689 GCA_045802765.1 Myxococcales bacterium | reverse complement strand
CGCACACCTCCGGCGGGAGCTCGGGCAGGGACTGCAGGAAGACGAGCAGCTCGGTGGGCTGCATGCGGACCGCGGTGTTCTCGTCGGGCAACACGCCCTGGCCGGCCCGCAGCGCCTGCTCGCGCAGCTCCTCCAGCCTTCGCGATTGCGGCCGCGGCGCGTCGGGCGGCAGCCCCGGCCCGTCGATCCAGCGCTGCGCTCCCGCGCGCGCCGAGACGCCGGGAAGTCGCTCGTCGAGGAACCGCAAGAAGTCGTCGGTCGCGACCGACTGGAAGCGGAACCGGTCCAGATATGCGCGGAGGAAGCGGTCCCAGGCGTCGCGGCCGCTGAGCTCCTCGAGCCGGCGCAGGAAGAGGTAGCCCTTCTCGTAGGGGACGGTGGAGTACGCCTCGTCCGGATCGACGCCGGCCATCTGCGTGCGCAGCCTGGTCAGCTCGGGACGCTTGGCGAACCGCTGCAGCGAGATCTCCAGGTCGTGCAGCCCCACCGCCGCGTGCAGCTCCGCCGCCTCGGCGCCCTCCAGCGCTTCGAGGATGCGCCGCTCGGCGTAGACGGTGAACCCTTCGTTGAGCCAGAAATGCTCCAGCGTGGCGTTCGAGACCAGGTTCCCGGTCCAGGCGTGCGCCATCTCGTGGGCGATGACGTTGACGAGCGACCGATCTCCCGCGAGCAAGGAAGGCGTGGCGAAGGTCAACCGCGGATTCTCCATGCCCCCGAACGGGAACGAGGGGGGCATCACCAGGACGTCGTAGCGCTCCCAGTCGTACGGACCGAAGAGATCCTCGGCGACGGCCAGCATGTTCTCGACGCCGTCGAGCTCCCAGGCCGCGGCGTCCGCCACGCTGCGCTCCGCCCAGACCGCGGAACGATGGGAAAGCTGCCGCGCGGAGAGGTCGCCTACGGCGAAGGCGAGCAGGTACGGCGGGATCGGCTGCGGCATCTCGAAGAGGTCGATCGCCTGCCGCTCGCCGGCGGTCTCGCGGCCAAGCGGCGCCGCGGCCATGAGCGCACGCAGGTGCGAAGGCACGGTGAACCTCGCTCCGGCGCGCACGCGGATCCGCGCCGTGTCCTGCAGCGGCGCGAGCGAGCGCGCGTGGATCGGCTGGCACTGGCTGTAGAGGTATGGATGCTGCCGGCCGGCCGTCTGCGAAGGCCCCAGCCACTGCAGCGCAGACGCCTGCGGTGAAGTCGAGTACCGCACGCGGACCGCGCGGGTGGCGGGCGGGAGGTGCACCCGGAGCCGGGTCCCGAGAATGCGCTCGGGCGCGCCCAGCTCGTATCGCAGCGCAGCTCCGTCGGGCGTCTCCACCGCGGCGATGCGCAGATCGCGCGTGTCGAGGTCGAATGGGCCGGCGGAAGGCTCTCGCAGCGTCAGCAGCACCTCGCCGGAGAGCACCCGCTGGGCGAAATCGACTTCGAGGGCCAGATCGATGCGCTCGGTGACGGGCTGCTCGGAATCGGCGTAGCTGTGCGGATCGAGGCGCGCCACGCGTTTTTCCTAACATACTGCTCGCGGAGTCGACCGTTCTGCGAGCGGCGCTCGTACTACCGCGGGGCGCGGCGGCGCGCGTCGGCGAGCCAGTGGATCAGCCGGATGACCTCGCCGCAATCGGCGACGTGCCAGCGGGCGGCGGTCCCCGTCCGCGGCGGCGGGCCGACGTGCACGGTGATCCCGCCGAAGCGCTGGACGGCCGCGAATCCTTCTTCGTCGGCGTCTCCCGCGCCGACGTAGACCGGCAGCGCCCCGCGCAGGCCCGCGAGGAGCCCCAGCGCCGCTCGTCCGACGCTCGTTCCTTGCGAGGACGCCTCGATCGCCTGGTTGCCGCGGCGCAAGCGCAGGCCTTCCGCCGCGACGAGCCTGCCGAAGTGCTCGGCGGCGGCGATCTGATCGGCCAGGGCGGCATGGCGCAGGTGCAGCACCAGTGACCAGACGCGGTCCTCGAGCAGGATGCCCGCCGCCTCGAAGGCCGGAATGCGAGCGCAGGATTTCCGCAGGCGGCCGACCGCCTGCTCCGCCAGCTCGAGGTCGGGCTCGGTGACGAGCCGCAAACCGAAGTTCTGCACCTCGGCGCCATGCACGCCGACGTAGCCGAGGCGGTGCAACCGCAAGCGGCGCTGCAGGGTCTCCACCCGGCGGCCGGAGAGGACCGCTCCCCGCGTGTTCGGCGCCGCACACAGCCGGATGAGCGCGGCTCGCGCCGCCGGATTGGTGCGCAGGTGGCCGTGCGAGGCGCGCTGTGCCAGCGCCGCGTCGAAGGAGAAGAAACCGAACAGCGCGGGCGCGTCCGCGACCCGCTCCCGCAGGCTGTCCGCTTCCGACCACAGCGGCCTGACTGCTCCTGTCCGTCCTGGCTCTGAATTCCTCACACGCCCCCCTCGACCTCGTTGCTGCCCCGGCGCGAATCTGCGCACGGGTGTGGGAGGACGTAAGAGGCGACTCAGTACGACAGCGGATATCCGGAGGCTTCCAGCAGGGAAGGGACGATCGCCTCCCTCGCTTCGGCGCTGTTCACTGGTGTGTACTTGTGCAGGCGAGCGAGCTTTTCGAGCTCCGCGTCCATCTGCTCGGGCGGCACCACGGATGCGATGGCCGTGGGCGCCCGATCGTTGGCGGGCTCCCGGCTCTCCATGCAGTAGTAGCGGCAGTGCGCATCGCGCAGGTCTGCGTCGTCCCCGTCTGGCTACGCGG
>JBJMQJ010000058.1:0-7226 GCA_045802765.1 Myxococcales bacterium | reverse complement strand
GCGTACGCGGAGAACCTCTATTTCTTCCGCGAGCACGTCGACGTCGTGCGCAGACGCATCCTCCGCCGGCTCTCCGACAGCGCCGACGCAGCCCACCCCGGCGCTACCGCGCTCGGGTCATGACGCGTGCGCGTGTTCCCGCTCTGGCTCCTCCTCTTCGCGGCCTGCTCCCGCGGGGCGCCGCGCGCCGCGCCACCCGGACCGGTCACCATCGTCCTGCGCCACCAGCCGCTCTGGGGCGACGCGGCGCCGTTCCACGCCTTCCTCGATCGATTCCGCCGCGAGAACCCGGATGTGGTCGTGCGCACCGAGACGCTCCCCAATGCCTCCGACGTCGCGCGCGAGATGTTCCTCACCGCGCTGGAAGGCGGCGCCGACGACTTCGACGTGTTCTCCATCGACGTGGTGTGGGCACCCGAGTTCGCGCGCGCCGGCTGGCTCGCCGACCTCTCCGAAACGTTCCCGCCGGCGAGGCTGCGCGAGGAGTACCTCGCCTCCGCCGTCGAGGCAGTCACGTTGGACGGGCGCATCCACGCCGTCCCCTGGTTCCTCGACGTGGGGCTGCTCTACTACCGCACCGACCTGGTGCCCCGCGCGCCGACGACCTATGCCGAGCTGCGCGACTTCGCGCGCGCCGCGATGGAGCGCGACCCGCGCTTGTCGGGCTTCCTCTGGCAAGGCCGCCAGTACGAGGGGCTGAACTGCAACGCGTTCGAGGCGATCTGGGGCCACGGAGGCGCGCTGCTCCGGGACGGCCGCATCGCGCTCGACAGCGAAGAAGGACGCGCCGCGCTCGGCTGGTTGCGCGGGACGGTCGAAAGCGGCCTCTCGCCGCGCTCGGTGATCGCGTCCGCCGAGGAGGAGACGCGGCGCGCCTTCCAGGACGGGCGCGCGGTCTTCCTGCGCAACTGGCCGTACGTCTGGGCGGAGGTGCAGAGGGCCGGCTCGGCCGTGCGCGGAAAGGTCGGTTTCGCGCCGCTTCCCAGCGCGACCGGTTCGCCGGGGGCGGGAACGCTCGGTGGTTGGCAACTCGCCGTCAACGCGCACGCGCCGGCGTGGCGCCGCCGCGCCGCGGAGCGGCTGGTCGCGTTCCTCACCTCGCACGAAGCCGCGGTGGAGCTTGCCCTGCACTACTCGCGCATTCCCGCGCGCCGCGCCGTCTACCAGGACCCGCGCGTGCGAGAAGGCGCGCCGTTCATCGCGGCGCTGTTGCCGGTCGCGCTGGCGGCGCGGCCGCGGCCGGTCACGCCGTACTACGCGTTGGCCAGCGATTCCATCCAGGCCGAGCTCTCGGCCGCGGTGGCGGGGCTGCGCGCGCCGGCGGAGGCCCTGTCGCGCGCGCAGCGCATCGTCCGCCATCTGGAGCAGCAGTGAGGCCGAACAAGGAGGCCGCGCTGATGGCGGCTCCTGCCGCCGCACTGCTCGTGGGCGTCGCCGTGCTGCCGGTGCTCGCCGCCGTCTGGCTGAGCCTGCACCGCTCGATCCTCATCTTCCACGAGGACCGCTTCACCGGTCTTTCGAACTTCCGCTTCCTGCTCTCCGACGCGCGGTTCTGGTCGGCGCTGCGGACGACCGCGTACTTCACCCTCGTCGCGGTCGCGGTCGAGCTGGCGCTGGGGTTGCCGATCGCCCTGCTGCTCCACCGCGGCGGCGGCCTGTTGCGCTCGGCTGTTCTCCTGCCCTGGGCCATCCCGACCGCGGTCTCCGCCCGGATGTGGGCGTGGCTGTTCAATGCCGACTACGGGCTCCTCCACCGCCTCCTTCCGCGCGTCGACTGGCTCGGCTCGCCCTGGACAGCTCTGCATGCCGCCATTCTCGTGGACGTGTGGAAGACGACCCCCTTCGTCGCGCTGATCCTGCTCGCGGGGCTTTCGGCCATTCCCGAGGACGTGTACGAGGCGGCCCGCGTGGACGGGGCAGGGCGGGCGCGCATCTTCGCCGCCGTCACGCTGCCGATGCTCCGGCCGATGATCCTGCTGGCGCTCCTCTTCCGCTCCCTGGACGCTTTTCGCGTCTTCGACGCCATCTACGTCCTCACCGAGGGCGGCCCCGCCAACGCCACCGAGACGCTCTCCATCTACGCGTACAAGACGCTGATGCGCTCGGGCGACTTCGGGTACGGATCCGCGCTTTCCGTGGCGACGTTCGCGTGCGTGCTCCTGCTCGGCCTGGGATGGCTGCGCGCCCTGGGGAGGGAGCGATGAGGCGCGCGCTGCCGATCGCGGCCGTCCTCGCCTTCTTCGTGGGGCCGCTCGCGTGGCAGGTGCTCACCTCGTTCTGGCCCGAGCCGGAGCTGACCCGACCGCTGCCGCATGCGCTGACGCTGGCCAACTACGCCGGGCTGGGGGGCTCCTTTGCGCGCGCGGTGCTCAGCTCTCTGATCGTCGCCGCCGGTACGACCGCCGTCTGTCTCTCCGTCGGCGCATCGGCGGCGTTCGCCATCGCCAAGCTCGAGTTCCGCGGCCGCTCGCTGCTCCTGGGCGGGGCGCTGGCCATCTCCATGTTTCCGCCCATCGCCACGGTGAGCCCGCTCTACCTGGTGCTGCGCGCGGTGGGACTGCGGGACAGCCTGGCCGGCCTGGTGCTGCCCTACGCGACCTTCGCGCTCCCGCTGACTTTGTGGCTCATGACCTCGTTCTTCCGCGCGCTCCCCGACGAGATCTACCGGGCCGCGCTGGTCGACGGATGCACTCCCTGGCAAGCCTTCGTGCGCGTCTTCCTGCCGCTCTCCTGGCCGGCGCTCGCCACCAGCGCGATCCTGGTCTTCATCTTTTCCTGGAACGAGCTTCTCTACGCGCTTTCCTTCATCTCCACGCCGTCGAAACGGACCATCCCCGTCGCCATCGCCCTGTTCGCGGGCGAGCACGTCGAGCCGTGGGGACAGATCGCCGCCGCGTCCGTAGTCGCGACCTTACCCCTCGCCCTGCTCACGCTAGCCTTCCAGCGCCGCATCGTGGCCGGCCTGACCGCCGGCGCAGTGAAGCAGTAATGGGGACACCATACGCAACTGCCGTGCCTGGCACGGCAGTTGCGTATGGTGTCCCCGTTCATTAATCGTCGTCGTCCTTATCCTTCGTGCACGAATCCGGAGGCTTCGGCACCTTCGGCGCGCCGCTCGCGTCCATCTGCAGCCCGCCCATCGTGGCTCCCAGCGCGGTCAGGCGGCTCAGCTCCGCGTCGTAGTCCTCGCAGAGAAGCAGCCGCTCGTCGACCATCTCGCGCAGCGCACGGGCCACTTCGTGCACGTACCGGTCGAGCGTCCCATAGCGCTCCTCGCTGGAGCGACGCGGGTCGCCGGCCGTCAGGCGGGCCGCCTTGGTCTGCGGGAACGGGATCATCTGTCCCGAGCCTTCGCACCCGTCGTTCGCCTGCGGGCCGGCGCGCAGCGCCCAACCGGTGTACGTGGCCAGCGGCACCGTCACGTCCGCCAGCCGCACGCCCGCGATGTCGTTGCCGTCGCGGTCTGTCCTGGGGATGAAGCTGGGGTAGATGGGTCCGTTCGCCGGGTTGTCCTGATACGGCGGCGATCGCAGCGGGGGATTGAACGTCGCGATGCCGGTCTCGTAGTACCCTGGGCCGTAGTCGAAGAGGTAGCGGGTGGTCTTCAGGCCGCTGTACGTGACGCCGGGAATGTGGGGGAACCCCATCCCCGATTGCGGCAGGGGCCGCGCCAGCATCCCGTCGCGCAGCGTGGGCACGCGGCTATGCGGCGGCTCCTTGCCGTCCAGCCATTCGTCGAGCGCGATGAACAGCGCGCGCTGCACCGGCGCAGAGTTCAGCGGGTTCAGCAACTGCTGGCAATTTCCCCGCGAGTTGCCGTTGCCGGTCCCGTGCTGGTGGCTGGAGATGAAATAGATGCGCGAGAATGGCGAGTCGGGCAGGTCGCGCTTGCCATCCGGGGTCGTGTGCAAGAGCGAGGCCGGCTTCACCCAGTACTCGTTGGCCGAGTAGATCTCCGCGCTCACCGGGCAGGTGTTGGTCTTCTCGCACCGCGCCAACCGGCTGTCGGTCTTCCCGGTGATCGGGTCGTGGGTCATCACGTTGGCGAACGGGAACACTCCTTCGGCATAGAGATGGTCCTGCCGGTTGCGCTCGGTCCGGCCTGGCTGCGAGAAGCGGTAGTTCATGTTGATGCCGTCTCCCGCGGCGATCCATTGCATCATCCCGTCGAAGACCTTCTTGCCGTTCTCCGCCTGGTTGAAGCCGAGGTGGCGGAAGTCGTTGAGCATGCGCCCAGGCTGGGAGGAGATCTCCGTGAAGACGCGCCGGATGTCCCCGGCCAGCGGGTTCGCGCTGCTCGTGTCGGAGCGGAGCCAGGCGACCCAGTCGCGTACGGCGGCAAACCCGAGCCCGTTCACCGACGGGTCCTTCGCCGTGTACGAGAACTCGTAGATGTCGTTGGCGGTGAAGTTCACCGTGGCGCCCGTCGGGGAAACCAGGCTGATCGCCGTTCCGGCGGCGTTGTACTTCCACCCGGAGGCGGCGACGGGTTGCGGCACGTCGTCAAGATGGACGCGGTGGGTCAGGATGGCGGTGACCTTGTCGGACGGGTCGGCGGCCGGATAGCTCAGCGCGAAGGAGTTGGCGGAGGACACGATGTACTCGTACGAGGGGCCCTTGATCGAGCTGCCGTCGGGGTTTTTCGCGATGGGCAGCGTGATCGTCGTGTTGAACTTCGAGTTGTCCGTCCCGGCCGCTTTGTCCCAACCGCTCCAGACCATGGTGTAGCCGCGCGGCATGAGGAACGCGTTGGCCAGGATCTTCGGGTCGACGACCGACCCGGGGTCGTCGCCGCCGGCGGGGAAACGCCCCAGCGAAGCCCACGTCTTGCCGCCCCGGTTGGGCGGCTCGTACATCACCCTGTGCGACCCTTTTCGCAAGTCGATGGGCTTCAGGATGTAGAAGTCGAAGGAGTACCTGACGAGCCCATCTCGATCCTTCGCGAGCGCGATGTCGACGATCACGGAGTTCTTCGGGTCCGCGGGGTCGACGGCGCCAAAGGCCTTTCCGACGATCTTCTCGTACTGGCCGACGCCAGGCCAGGAGAAGCCGCCGAAGGTAGGCGATTCCGTGCTGGTGATCTGGATCCCGGTGATCCGCGCGTGAGCGGCGCCGGCGATCAGGAGCGTGGCAACGGCGAGCGCTATCCTCGGACGAGTGAGCGTGTTCACTTCGGCCTCCCGATTTCGTCGATACCGAAACGACCTGGGGACCCTTCGCACGACCGGGACGTCGGTCGGAGATGGTGAAGGTGTCTTCCGCGACCCGATGCACCCTGGCCGTCCGGGCGGTCAAGTCACGGCGAGTCAGCCGGCGGTAACGGTGTTAATCCGTCCCCATGCGCGATCCAGCCCGCACCGTGGTGGTCACCGGCGCTGGCGTGCTCTGCCATCTGGGAGACGATCTCGCGCGGATCGAGGGCGCGTTGCGCGAGGGACGGGGCTTGCCCTTCGTCCGCCATCCACCCGCGGTCGAGGCCGGGTCGCGCTGCCAGCTGCTCGGCAGCTACCGCGGCGAGCTGGCGGCGGACAAGCGCCTCGCGCGCTTCATGGGTCGCGCCGCGCTGATGGGCTACCGGGCCGCGCTCGATGCCCTCGCGCAATCCGGGCTCGAACGCCGCGACATCGCCGTGGTGGCGGGCAGCGGCACGGGCGACGTGATGACGCACATCGACGTCGAGAGGCACCTCGCGCGGGGTGGCCGGCCCCGCGTTTCGGCCACGGTGATCCCGCGCATGATGGCCTCGACGGTCGCCGCCAATCTGGCGACGGCGCTGCGTACGACCGGTCCGTCCTTCAGCGCCACCGCGGCGTGCTCCGGGGGCGCGTACAACATCCTCCTCGCGGCGGAGCTGATCGAGCACGGCCACGTCGACGCGGCCCTCGCCGGCGGAGTCGAGGTGGCGGACGCTCATTTCCATGCCGGGTTCGACGCCATGCGCGCATTCAACGGCGAGGACAACGAGCATCCCGAGCGCGCCTCCCGGCCCTATGCGCGCGATCGCGCCGGGTTCATCTTCGGCGAGGGCGCGGGCATGGTGGTGCTGGAGACGAAGGCGGCCGCCGAGGCGCGCGGTGCGCCGGTGCTCGGCATCGTCGCCGGATATGGCATGTCCTCCGACGGCACCGGCGACATGGTGTGCCCCACCGCCGACGGCGCCCTGAGCGCGATGGAGCGCGCTCTGCGCCACGCCGGGATCGGCGCCGACGCGATCGACTACGTGCACACCCATGGCACCTCGACGGTGCTGGGCGACGTCAGCGAGGTCCGCGCCTTGCGCCGTCTCTTCGGCGCTCGCCGCGTGCCGTACTCGTCGACCAAGGGCTACATCGGGCACACCATCTCGGCCGCCGGCGCGATCAACGCCATCTTCACGCTCTCCATGCTGCGAGGCGGCTGGATCGCGCCGTCCATCAACGCCGAGCCTCTCGACCCCGAGCTGATCGACTACCCGCCGGTGGTGCGGCCGACGGCCAGACCGACGCGCCTCGCGCTCTCCAACTCGTTTGGCTTCGGCGGCACCAACGTCTCGATGGTGCTGGCGCGCGCCGGCTGAACCGCGGGACTCTCTTCAACCGGCGAGCTGCCCGGCGACGGCGCGAAATGCCGTCGGAGAGAAGAGCAGGCCGAGGTGCCCCAGCCCGGGCACGTGCACCACCGCGTCGTCGGAGGCGAACACGCGGGGAATGACGATGTTGTCGGACCCTGCCACGATCGATGCGAACCGCACCTGCCCGGCGCCGGCGCGCGATGCATCGAGGCGGGCGAGGAAGGGCGAGTCGGGGCGCAGCTCGCGCCCCACCCGCGAGGTGACCCAGTATGCGTTGTAGGTCCCGCGGTGCGGCGTCCCGAGCGTGATGCACCGATCCACTCGCCGCGCGCCGCCCAACTGCTGCAGGTATACCCGCGCCACCAGGCCGCCGAGGCTGTGGCAGACGAGATCGATGCGCCCGCCGCGCACGCGCTGCCGCAGGAAGTCGCGCAGCCCGATCGCGGCCTGCTCGATGCCCGCCGCGCCGCCGTACTCGTAGGCGAGGATCTGCTTGTGGCCGCGCGTCCGCAGGTACGCCGCGAGCGGGAGGAGAGGGCCGCGATTGGCGAGGTACCCGTGCACCAGCACCACGGTGCGCTGCTCCGCGCGGCGTTGCGTGCGCTTCGCCGAGCGCCGCAGGCCGAATGGAAAGAGCAGCGAAGCAGCCGCCAGCGCCAGGATCTCGCGCCCGACG
>JBJMQJ010000057.1:0-8747 GCA_045802765.1 Myxococcales bacterium | reverse complement strand
TTTTGCCTCTATATAGAGTATAATCGAGAGTGCCTGGGCCGTTATCAACTACGCCAGGCCTCCGGGGCAGCTTAATCCATTTATACCTGGCATGCTTGATCCACCCCGCCGGTTTCGCGCCATGATCGGTGGGAGGGGTTTACAGGGGGTACAATGATCCATTATCGTCTACAACTGTTGGCACTACTTGGTATGCTGGCGCTGCTGCTGGCCGGGGGATTAGCCGGGTTGGGCCCCGCCAATCTCGCCCACGCCGTTGGCGCCCCGGCGCCTGCCGCCGGGATTCCGCCGCTGGCCATGCGGCTGCCGATAGATGGGGCAAGCGAGCCCCGGCTGCAGTCATATACGACCGGGCAAGCCGCGCCGGATTTGAGCGGAGGGAATGCCATAGTCCAGCGCACACCCACGCCCCGCCGTCCTCGGCCCACGGCCACGCCGCGCCGCCCCCGGCCCACGGCCACGCCGCGCCGTCCCGCGCCGACGGCCACTGCCCGGCCCTCTAGCGATGGACTGCCGGGGCGGGTGCTGCTGCCCATGCCGAGTTTCGAATATCAGAAGCTGAACAATTGTGGCCCCTGTGTCACCTTGATGGCGCTGAGCGTCATGGGCATCGAAACCAGCCAGCAGCGTATTGCCGACGCGATGCGCCCGAACAAGGGTGATAAGAACGTATCCGCCGACGAGGTTGTCGCCTACCTGGGGCGCTATAATCTGCAAAGCCGGGTGATGGTCGGCGTGGACGTGCAACGCCTGCGCCGCCTGACCGCCGCTGGCATCCCGGTGATCGTGGAGCAGTTGCTGGCGACTAACGACGACATCTCGCATTTCCGTCTGGTGCGCGGCTATGACGACAGCAAGCAGGTGATCATCACCGGCGACTCGTATTATGCCGCGACCTATAACATCAATTACAAGACCTTCGAGCAGCTTTCGCGCATGTTCAACCATCGCTACATGCCGGTCTGGCACGCCGATCAGACGGCGACGGTGCAGGCCATTCTGGGCGACGAGTGGGACCCCACGGTGATGTACACCCATGCCCGCGACCAGGCCCAGGCTGCTGTGCAGGCCAGTCCCAACGACGCGGCCTGGTGGCTGGCGCTGGGCCACAGCCAGTATGGGCTGGGCAACTGGGACGCGGCCATTAAGGCCTACCTGAAGTCGGTCTCGCTGGGTGGGTTGACCAAGCGGGTGCTGTGGTACCAGTGGTGGCCGGTGACCGCGCTGAACCGCGCCGGGCGCTACGCCGAAGCCATTACCTGGGCCGATGGCGCGATCCGCTCGGCGGGCGTCTATGCCGAGATGCGCTACGAGCGCGCCTTCGCCCTCCACGCCCTGAACCGCGACCCCGAAGCCGTCACCGAACTGAAGCAAGCCGTCGTCGACGACCCGAACTATGTTCCCGCCAAGCAACTTTTAGCTACATTGCAGCAATGAGCGTTGGGGTTGGGGGTTAGGGGTTGGGGGTTGGTATTGAGAACCTAACATAATCTCTGATCTCTGACTACTGTTCACTGTTCACTGTTCACTCACACCTATGGACACAATCTGCACCCTCTGTCACCAATGGACCGCCCTGCCGGAGTATGCGCGGGGCGGGAACGGGCTGCATGTGCGCTGCGCCGCCTGCGCACAGGAGTTGCCCGGCGCCGAGATCGCCCATCGCTACCGCACCTGCCGGCTGTGCGGCCAGCATTACCTGGCCGACTTGCCGGCCTGCCCGATCTGCCCCGCGCCCACCGATGTGCCGGGCAGCACGGCCTGGCTGCGCCTGCTGCTCGACCGCGACCCGCCTCTGGTGGGGCCGGGACTGGCCGTCCAGGCGGACGGCGTGCCGCTGACAGACCGCTACGCCCTGACCTTGTGGGCCGATTACCAGCAAGAGCAGAGTGGGGCCAAGGAGCGCGTGATCGGCGACGGCAAGGGGGGGCGACCAGCCGCGCGCCCCGGCACCGCCATATCATCCGCGCCCGCCGTGCCCATCCTACCTGTGGCGCCCGCCGTGCTGTTTGAAGCTCCTGTGGATCGCCCGGCCAATAGCAATGGCGCGGAAGTCTCGGTAAAGGCCAACGAGGGGCTCGACGGCGTGGATTATGAGCTGATCCAGGATGCGGGCCGCTTGGCCGAGGTGGCCGATCTACTGATGGCCGAGCCGACCCTGGCGGTGGACACGGAGACCAACGGCCTCGACCCGCATACCGTGCGCCTGCTGCTCTTGCAGGTAGCCACGCCGCAGAAGGCCTATATCGTGGACTGCCAGCGCGTGGACCCGCTGGCGCTGAAGCCTGTACTCGAAAGCCAGCGCACACTCAAGCTGTTGCAGAACGCCAAGTTCGATTACGAGATCCTCAAGCAAATCGCCGGCATCGAGGTCTGTAATCTGTTCGATACGATGCTGGCCGAGCGCCTGCTGACGGCGGGCCGCAGCCGCGAGATCGGCCTGCGCGCGCTGGCCCAGAAATACTCGCAGATCGTCATCGATAAGACGGTGCGCAAGAACTTTATCGGCGTGGTTGACGACCGCTACTTGGATGAGGCCCAGCTACTCTATGCCGCCCGCGATGCGCTGGTGTTGTTCGATGTCTGGCGCCAGCAGCAGGAGGGGCTCAAGCGCGAACGGCTGGACCGCATCGCCGCCCTGGAGTACCGCTGCGTGGCCGCCGTGGGCGATATGGAGCTGGCCGGCGTGCTGGTGGACCGCGCGCGCTGGCGCAAGATCCTGGAGAACGTTGCTGTGCAGCGCGACCAGGCACAGGCCGAACTGAGCGCCTTGATCGCCCCTGCGATTCAGCAGGCCACCATGTTCGGCGTGTCGGCGATTAACCTGAACAGCGGGCAGCAATTGATGGAGGCCTTCGCTCGCCTGGGCGTGCCGCTGGAGGATACCTCGGAAGCCACGCTGACCAAGGTGCAGAACGCTCACCCGGCCGTGGCCAAGCTGCTCGAATACCGCACCCATGAGAAGACGATCAGCGCCTTCGGCGAGCACATTCTAGGCCTGATCAACCCGGTAACGGGCCGCATCCACCCCGACTTTCAGCAAATGGGCGCCGACACCGGCCGTTTCTCCTGCACTTCGCCCAATGTGCAGCAGATTCCCGCCACCTCGGACTTCCGGTCATGTTTTGTTGCCGCCGAGGGTTATAAACTCGTGACGTGCGATTATTCGCAGGCGGAGCTTCGTATCCTGGCCGAACTCAGCCAGGATGAAGCCTTCGTCAATGCTTTTACCTCGGGTGGAGACCTGCATGCCATCACCGCCAGCCAGATGTTCGGCGTGCCGCTGGAGCAGGTGACCAAGCCGCAGCGCTCGGCGGCCAAGTCGATCAACTTCGGTCTGGCCTATGGGCGCGGCCCCGGCTCGCTGGCCCTGCAACTGGGCGTATCGCCCGACGAGGCCCGCGCCCTGATCGAGACCTACTTCAAGGCCTACCGGGGCGTGCAGAAGTGGCTGGACAGCGCCGCCCGCGACGCCGTGCGCAAGGGCTACAGTGTGACCCTGCTGGGCCGCAAGCGCTATTATAACGTGCCGCCGCAGGACGACCCAGAGTACCGCAGCAAGATCGGCTCGATCGAACGCCAGGGCAAAAATAGCCCGATTCAAGGCGGCAACGCTGACATGACCAAGATCGCGTTGATTTACCTGCGCGAGGCCTTGCAGCCCTACGATGCCCGCACGGTCAACACGGTCCACGACGAAATCGTGGTCGAGGTGCGCGCCGACCAGGCCGAAGAGGTCAAGCAGATCGTCGAGCACGAGATGGTCCGCGCCGGCCAGCAGATCCTCACGAGCGTGCCCGTCGTGGCCGACGCGGCCATCGGGGACTACTGGAAGAAATAAGCGCGGATGCGGAGGCGCCCTCCCAACGGAGGGCGCCTTTTTGGTATGTTTGACACGTTTTCCCCTGGCCGCCGTATACTTATAGCGGAATGATTGCTGCGTGTCGCGACATGACACGCGGCACTTGCCGAAGGGGATCACCGTGCTCGATCCAGATCACAGAAACGCTACCACCCAGCCGCTGGGACCGTTGCCTGTCGTCGACAGCACGCCGACTCAACCGCTGCGCCCGCCCGCCGCGGCCTCTCCCGCGCCGCAGCCCGTCATCCTGCCCCCGCAATCCCCGCTGATCCTGCGCGCCGGGCGGGCCGAGCGCGTGCCGCTGGTCGGGCCGGGCGCATCGCTGTCCGATCCGCCTCCTGCCGTTGCCCCCTACGTCCCGGCGCCAGACGCCGAGTACTGGGTGGTCTGGCATTATACCGAGGCGGAGTGGGCGGCCTGGCTGGCCACGTTACAACGGCAGGCCCGGCAAAGCCTGGTCCAAACCGGGCTCTTCCTCGCCCTCTACGGCACGCTCGCGGGCGGTCTGGGGCTCCTGGTGTTCGCGCTGGCCCGCCCGGCTGTGCCGTTGGCGGCGGTGATCTGGAGCGGCTGGGCGGGCCTGATCATCGTGTGGGTCTGGTCGTACTCCTCGTTGGTGCCGTATTTCGCGCTCACCCAGCTGCACGGCGCGGTGGCGCGCGGTCCTCGCGAAAGCGCCATTGGCCCCTGGCAGGTGCGGCTGGCGGGGCGCGTCTGGCCGTTCCCGCAGGGTGGGAGCCGCCAGCGCTGGGCGCAGGGTGGGGGCCGCCATATCTGGGTGCGCGTCACCACGCGGCAGCCCCGGCTGCTGCATTTTACCTGGATCGATCCCTGGGCGCGGGGCCGGCAAACGACTGTGGATATTCCCATCCCCACCGGCCAGGAAGCCGTAGCGCTGGCGCTGGCGGCTCGCTTGAAGCACGAGGTCTTCCAGACCACCTGAGCCCGCGCGAGCCCCTGTACGTCGCTCCAGCCGCCCTTGGTTGGCCTTACCTTCCCCTATGCGCCTCCCACCGGGTATAATGGGCAAAAAGAGGGAACGGACTTATGCGTCATCACAACCTGCGACTTGCGCGCGGCGGGGGATTGATCGGCCTGCTGGGGCTGCTGGCCCTGCTGCTGGCCGGCTGCATCCCGCCGCTGCCGCCCGCTCCTGGCCAGGCCGGGCTGCCGCCCACCCTTTCGCCCACGGCGGGCCCCGCCTTGCCCACGCTGCACATCACCACCGCGACCGGCGCTGATGTGGTGGTCTATGTCGAGATCGCCAAAACGCCGGAAGAACACCAGCGCGGGCTGATGAACCGCCCCTCGTTGCCGCCCGACCAGGGCATGCTGTTCGACTTCGGGCAGGAGGTGCAGGAATCCTTCTGGATGCACAATACCCTCATCCCGCTCAGCATCGCCTGGTTCACCCATGACGGCGTGATCGTGGATATCCAGGAGATGGCGGCCCAGAGCGACGCCCTTCACACCCCCAAAGCGCCCTACTGGTACGCCCTGGAAGCCAACAAAGGCTTCTTCGCCCAGCACGGCGTGCAAATCGGCGATAAAGTCACCCTGCCGAAATAGGGGTTGGGGGTTGGTCTTTTCGTGCCAACCCCAACCCCCAACCCCCAACAAAAAACCTCCTGCTCATAACAAGCAGGAGGCAAATGATAGCGATCAGCGGCGATGAGAGATTAGCCTGATTATTGCGGCCACGTTCATCAGGCCAATCGTATTCTGCCCGTCGGTCCCTCGTCGCTGCACCGTCATTATCCCACCGCAGGCTTAACCCCAGTTTAACCCAGCATTAAAATCAGATTAAAAAACGCCTTCTCTACTACAAGTGCAGCTATAAATCCACCTCACCGCACCCTCGAACAACGCATTCCTCATTCCTCGTTCCTCATTCCTGCGCTCGTGGCCCAGGCCAGGACGGCGGCGTTCCAGGCGTCTGGCTGCTCTAGCGGGGTCAGATGGCCCGCGCCGGGTATCCAGGCCAGCGTCGCGCCGGGAATGGCTCCGGCGAGAAACGTGCTCTGTTTGGGGGGGGTCATCTGGTCGTCGGGGCTGGCAATCACCAGCGTGGGCGCCGTGATACCCCCCGCCTGAAGTACGTCGCGGGCATCAAAGGCATCGCAGGCGCGAAAGTCGCCCAGCGTCACCGCCGGGTCTGTACGCAAAAGCTGGCGGCGCACGCCCTCGCGCCGGTAGGACGAGATGCCGGGCGCGAAATACCAGGCCAGCAACTGCTCGACCGCCGCCGGGTAATCGCTCTCCAGCAGGCTGAGCAGCGCCGGGGCTACCCGCAGCCGCGGCCCCGTGCTGGCCAGTACCAGCCCGCGCAGCCAGGCCGGGCGGCGCAGGCCCAACGCTTGCACAATGGCCCCGCCCAGCGAATGGCCCACCAGCACCACCTCAGTCCAGCCCGCGGCTGCCACCTGCTCGGCGACCCAATCGGCATAGGCGGGGATGGTGATCGTGGGCAGCGGCGGGGTAGGGGCGGGGGGCGGCGCGCCGTGCGTGCGGTACACCGCCCCATGCCCCGGCAGATCCCACGCCTGCCCACCGGGAAACGCCGCCCGCTGCCCGGTCCAGAAATCCCGGCTCGCCCCGGCCCCATGCACGAAGAGCCAGACGATTTTGGATTTTGGATTTTGGATTTTGGAAACCGTCTCCATTACCTGCTATCTACCCAACACGCATCACGTTTCACGTTTCACGCATCACGTTTCACGTTTCACGTCTGACGCCTCACGCTCCACTGTTCCGAAATTACTGTTCCCCATCGGGCGGGTGGCGTTTCAGGCGCTCTTGCAGGGCGGCGATCTGCGCGCCCAGGCCGGTGAGCGGGCGCGTTGTTGGGGGTTGGGGGTTGGGGGGTGCGGATTGCGGATTGCGGATTGCGGATTGCGGATTATCCGTACCGGCTGCTGGTTGCTGTTCGTTGGCGGCGGATGGCTGACGACTGACCCCTGATCCCTGATTCCTGATCCCTGATCCCTGGCCCCTGGTGCCGGTCCCGGCGTCCGGGCTGCTGTTGAAGCGGTTCATCGCCGGGGCGATGCCTTCGGTCAGCCAGGCTTCCAGGGCGTCGGCGGCGCGTTGCAGGGCGGGCCCCAGGTCGGCGCGCTCGTCGGCGCTGAAGCGGCCCAGCACCCAATCGACGCCGCGGCCCGGCGGCTTGCCGATGCCGATGCGCAGGCGTGGCACGTTGGGCGTGCCCAGTTGCTGGATCACCGAGGTCAGCCCGTTGTGGCCCGCCGCCGACCCGCGCTCGCGCAGCCGGATCGTGCCCACCGGTAGATCCAACTCGTCGTAGACGATCATCACATGGTCCAGCGGGATCTTGTAGAAGCGTACCAGGCTGCTGACCGCCTGGCCGCTCAGGTTCATATACGTCTGCGGCTTGGCCAAAATCGCCTGCCACCCGGCGATGGTGCCCCGCGCCAGCACCGCCTTGGCCTGCTGCTGGCGGAACTCCAGGTGATGGCGCCGCGCCAGCTCGTCCAGCGCCATCCAGCCCACATTATGCCGCGTAGCGGCATACTGCGGCCCCGGATTGCCCAGGCCGACGATGAGGTACAGGTTGCTTGTGTGATCAGTCATCAGTGGTCAGTGGTCTGCCTGCGAAAATGTTGCCATGACTCCTCATGCACTTCGCGTGCCCTCGCTCCTGCCGCAAGGTCCGGAGCTATTATACCGCACAGGCGGGCCGGGGAGTAGCTGGCGTGCTTCTTCCCGTGGCGGGCAAAGCTGTCAACGGATTGGGGAGTAGCTGGCGTGCTTCTTCCCGTGGCGGGCAAAGCTGTCAACGGATTGCGGAAACGGATTAAACGGATTAGTGCTATTAGTAAACCTAATCCGTTTAATCCGCTTCCGCAATCCGTTGACCGCTCTGGATCACCCGCAGGTTCCGGGGCTATTATACCGCACAGGCGCCGCCGGGGGTAGCGGGGGCAGCCTCAGTCGGGAACTATGAGGGGCACAGCGGCGCTCCTTGCTCTGTACCGACTTATCAGGTAGCCCAGGCCGAACACGAGCAGGGCGGTGATTATCCCCACCGCTGCTGCCAAGACGCGACGGAGGTTGGGGTCGGGTAGCAGAGTAGGGTTATTGACTACAGTTCCCCATACAGGCTTGTATTTGTACCCTTGCTCATCCTCACACACATATCCGCTGGATACCGGAACCCCGTACACCACGACGTAGCTACCTGGCGGGGTACCAGTGGGGGTTCCGATCATCATTCCGCCTGAGGTAATAGTACCTGGCCCGCCGCCAAAATAGGGCTGCACAATGAAGGCGTCATAGACGGGCTTTGGATCGGAGGGATTTTCGCTCCAGAAGGTAAAGGTGAATCCGCACTTCCCTGGTGGATTCACCCGCCCTGCCATCCAATACTCTAAGCCACTACCCCTACCCCCTATGCCATAGCGGGGATAGGGTGGCAGGTAGTAGCCCACCGCTGTCGCCACCCCCAATCCTAAGACGGCGGCCAGCACAAGTGGGATGATCAAGCTGCGGAGCATGGCAGATCTCCGGTCCCTCGCGGGCGCGGCGGGGGGTAGCAGGGGCAGCCTCAGTCGGGAACCACGCGGGCAACGGACGGGCGCCTTGCTTTGTGCCAACGCGCCAGGAGGCTCACGATGAACACGAGCAGACAGGTAGTTATCCCCGCAGCGGTCGGCAGACTACGGCGGAGGTTGGGATCGGGTAGCAGGGTGGGGTTGCGAACCACGTCACCGACCACGGGCTTGTATTTGTACCCTTGCTCATCTTCACACCAATATCCACTGGACACGGGGAACCCGTACACGACGATGTAGCTCCCCGGTGGGGCATTGGAAGGGGTTCCCAGCATCATTCCGCCCGAGGTACCAGTGCCCGACTCGCCGCCAAA
>JBJMQJ010000056.1:0-5707 GCA_045802765.1 Myxococcales bacterium | reverse complement strand
GGCGCGTTCACCATCGTGGCCGACGGCGGCCGCTACCGCCTCGAGGTCGTTCCGCCCGCGGCGACGGGATTGCCGCGCAACATCGTCTCGGTGGAGCTGAGCGGCGGCGAGCTTCCGGCGCGGCTGCCCGCGCTGCAGCTCTCGGCGGCCCTCACCGTGGTGGGCACCGTCAGCCGCGCCATCTCGCACGCGCCGGTCGCGGGCGCGACGGTGGACTTCTTCGCGCTCGATTCGACCGGGGCGCGGTCCGTGCTGATCGGCAGCGGCCTCACCAACGCGTCCGGACAGTATCGCGCCGTGCTGCCCGACGTGCCGGCCCCTGCCGACCAGCCTCCCTGATCCCGCTTGAACCGGGCGCGCGCACCGTTTAGAGACGGTGCGTGCCGCCGCGCGATCCGACCCTGCGAACGTACCGGATCGCCCTCTACGCGCTGTACGGCGTATTCTGCGCCGCGCTCTTCTTCCTGCTCGTGCGCTCGGTGGCCTCGGACCTGTACGGCCACGCGCCCGCGGCCGTGCCGCAAGCGTCGGCCACTGCCTGCCTGGACGACGTCGACCGGCTCTACGCGCAGCTCTCGGCGCGCGCGGTGCAGCCCGCTCCGGGCGGATTGGAAGGAGGGGCGCTCGGGCGCGAGTGGGATCTGTGGACGCGCCGGTGGGAGGAAGAGGTCGCGCGGGTCGGCGCGCGCTGCAGGCCCGAGGGGGACAAGGACCCCGCGCGGCAGCAGCTGGCCGCGGCGCTCGAAGGCCTGGAAGAGCTGAGGCGCGACCTCTCGCGCAGCGGCGAGAGCGCGTCGGCGGAGGCGCGGCAGGTGAAGGACTCGCTCGCACAGGCGCGCAAGCTGCTCGGCCTCAAGCCGCGCTGATCGCCGCGCTACAGCTTGGGGTTGGCGGCCTGGGCGGCGGGAGCCGGGGAGGCAACGGGGGCGGGCGGCTGCGCGGCGGCCTTCTGCCCGCTCAGGCGCTTCAGCCGCCCGCGGATCAGCGCGCTGAACTCGCTGCTGGGATACAGGCCGAGGGCGCGCTCATAGGTTTGCCGCGCCTTCTCCGCGTTGTTCGTCTCCTCGTAATCGGTGCCGAGCAGATATCCCGCGTACTGCGCCGTCTTCGTCCCGCCGCTCGCCTTGATGAAGCTCTCCAAGGCGGGGATGGCGCGCTGATGCTCCTTCGCCTGGGTGAGCGCGTTGCCGAGGCGGAACCAGACCATGCTCTCCTCGACGCGCGGCTCCAGCTCGATGTAGCGGCTCAGCTCCTGCGCCGCGGCGGTCCAGTCGTTGCGGCGGAAGGCGGCGTTGCCGCGCTCCAGCGCCGCCTGCGCCATCTTCGCCTTCATCCCCGCGGCGCGGTCGTCGAGCGCCTTCGCCTCCAGCCTGGAGAGGAGCTGGCGGTCGGCGTGCAGCGCCTGGTCCATGGCCAGCGTCTGCCCAGGTCCTTCCTTTTCGGAGCCGAGCAGGTCGTATGCGCGGGCGGCCTTCTCGCTGGCGTCGCGCCGCGATCCCTCCGCGCGGCGCAGCATCTCGACCTCCTGGGTGAGCTGCTTCGCCTTCCCTTCGTTCGCCGCCGCTTCCTCTCGGGCGCCGCGGATCTCGCTGCGGGCGAAGCTGAACGCGCCCAGGGTCGCCAGGGCGGCGAAGAGGAAGTACGCCGCCACGCTCGTCATCATGTGGCGCTTCTCGAAGAGCTCCTGCTTCCGGCCCATCTGCTTGAGCTCGGCGTGCAGGTTCTTGAGCAGGTTGTCCGTCTTGATGACCAGGTTGCGCGACTCGATCACCTCGCGGCGGAGGTCCGAGAAATCGCGCTCCGCGGCGGCCTGGTGTTCGACCGCGGGGGGCACGGAACGGGGGGCGGTGATCTCTTCGCTCATCGGCATTCCTGGGCTCGCTCGCTTCGAAGGCACATCGGCCGGAGGGGCTGCGAGCATACCGCAGGGCGCCCGCTTTCCCGCATCCTTTTCGACCAGGCGCTGGTCCGGCCCGGGTGGGACATCGGCTCCCTGCGACGACTGCCTCAACCACCCGGCGTGGCGGGATGGCCTTTGTCCTCCGGCGAGAAGAAATGGAACATGATGCCGGCGGTGAGGAGGTTGCCGCCCATGTTGACCGTGTTTGCGAACTTTGGATCGGCGGCCGCCGAGGAGATGCTGTAGCGATCCTCGATCACGCCCGCGACGTGGTCTGCGATGTGGAAGCGGAAGCCCAGGGAAACGAAGCCGACCGCGGAGTTCGCTTCCAGGTCGCCATCCGGCCGCGCGACGCTGTTCAGCGAATACCCCAGTCCGCCGCCCGCGTAGATGGTGAACCAGCTGCGCTGCATGAGGGCCGTGTCGAGCGAGAGCAGGATCTGGAAGCTGCGGATCTTCAGCGCCGCGGGATTGTCCCCGTATTGGTCGACCCCGTAGCCCAGCTGGATGCCTCCGTGCAGCTCGTCGTCGGGCTGGAAGCCGAGCCCGAGCAGGAACCCGGGATGCCAGAGCGAGTGCTTGTTCCCGGACTGCGTCTGGTAATCGCCGCCGGGGATCGCGCGCACCCCGCCGAGCAAGGTGATCGTGCCGTCGCCCTTCCCCGGCACGCCGGCCAGGGCCGGCGCGGCGGCGAGAAGGACGCAGGCGGCAGTGCGCAGGCGCATCGCTTCCTCCGGTGGGCGGGGCGCCGGTAACATACCGGCAGGGCCGCGCGCGCGGAATTTCCCGCCCGCCGATAGGGCGGCGCTGTGCTCTGCTTTTTCACACGGCGGCGTGATGGGGTACCTTCTGGCGACTGGCGCTGGCGCCGGAGACGGGCTTCTACTTCGAACCGATGACGGAGCGGCTCGTGCTGGTCGTGGAGGGGGCGCCCTTCCCCACCGACGACCATTGGGCCTACGTGGGCGACCCCATCGAGATGTCGCCCGAGCTGGCGCGCCTCGAGTGCGCGACGCGCTGGCCCGGCGTCGATCCGGAGGCGCTCGAGGTCGAGTTCGATCTCGACTTCGAGCGCGCCGCCGCGGAAGCCGAGCGGCGCCAGGCGGAGGAGGCGGCCGGGCTGGTCCGGAGTGCGACCGAGCTGGATCTGGACCTGGATCTGCTCTTCGCCCAGGCGGAGGCGCTGCGGAGCGAAGTCCCCCAGCCCTCCGGCGAGGCGACCCGCGCCGCCCTCGACGAGGCCGCGAAGAAGCTGGGCTCCGCCGACACGATCGGCGCCTCCATCGCCCGCGGCGCGGAGAATGAGGACTAAAGCGTTTCACGCTGGTCGTCGTTATCGCGCGCTCTGCGGCGGGAGGCGGGTCAGATCCTGGAATTCGGGGGTGGCGCGCAAAGACTCGAGGTCGGAGTCGGCGCGCGCGTGCGCGGCGAGATCTCCGTCCAGCTTGATGGCCAGGCGGAGGTGGTCCAGCGCCTGCTTGCGGTCGCCCAGCCGGGCCAGAGCGCAGGCGTAGTTGTACTGGGCCTCGGCCAGATCGGGCGCGCGGACGACCAGCTCGGCGAGCGTCTCCGAGGCGTCCTTCACCTCGTTCTCGGCGAGCTGCATCACGCCGACCGCGCGGAGCGCGAGCTGGCGCTGCTCGGAAGTCAGCTCGCGCTCTCCCTTCAACGAAGCCTTCCCGTGCGGCAGCCCGCGCGCATACGCCGGCGGCCCCAGCTCGAAGGCGGCCATCAGCGCGCCGAAATGGGCCTTGGCGAAGTCGGGCTCGCGCCGCGCGAGCGCTTCGAAACGATCGAGCGCGGCGCCCGGCTCGCGGCGCTCGAGGAACCCCATCCCGGCGAGGAGGTCCACCTCGCGCTGCTGCTCGGGCGGCAGCGCCAGCACCTTGAAGGTGCGCGCCGCGGAGTCGAAGACGCGCTCGGCGAATCCGTCGCCGCGCGGCCCGGTCACCTGCAGCATCAGGCAGTCGGCGCCGCGGGCAAAGAAGCCCCACTTGCTGCGCAGGGCCGACGAGGCGGGCCCGCGGGTAAAGCTCCAGGTCGCGGTCGGCGAATCGTCGGTGGACTGGTCCCGCGGCGCATCGGCCTCCGCGGACGGCTCCGGGGTGCGCTTGCGCTGCGCCTCGTCCGACCGCTGCTGCAGGACGGCGAGCCGGCGACGCGCGGCGTCGCGGCAGCTCGACGCCTGGGCCGCGCCCGTGAGCGGGAACGAGCCCACCTCGACCTGCACTCCGGACCCGGAGACGTGCGCCGCGCCTTCGTGCGCCACCTGCCATCCGTCCGCCGCGGGCGGAAGCGTGTATTTCACGCCGTGGAGGACGTCGTCGACTTCGACCGTCCCGTCCGGGCTCCGGTTGCCGGCCGGCTTGCGCGCGCCGCCCGTGGCGCACGCGGCGGCCAGCACGGCAAACAGGGCGAGCCGCTTCACTGGCGCTGCTCCGCGTGCACGAGCCGGCCACCGACCGAATGGTAGACGAGCAGCATCTCGCGCGCCGTCTGGCCCTCCAGGTCGTAGGCGAGGCACAGATCGTACGGCCGCGAGTAGACGTGCAGGCTGACGGCGCGCTCGTCGAAGGGATTGGAGACGCGGTGGATTCCGTCGTCGCCCTGCTGCAGGTCGACGCAGCCGACCGGCGCGCGATCGATGCCGCCGCGAGGCACCAGCCGGATGCGGTCGCCGGGTCCGGGCCCGTCGAGCGAATGGAAATTTTCCAGGCGCAGCGCGCCTTGGTGGACGGCGAGCCAGCACAGCTGGTTCGAATGGTTGTGGATCGGGCTGGCCGTGCGCGGGTCCCAGCAGAGCGCGAGCAGCTCGAAGAGATCGTCGCGGTAGATGAGGTTGCGCGTATAGCGGCCCGGCGCGAAGTGCAGGAACTGTTGCAACGTCTCGGGCCGGACGGTCAGATCGTGGAGGAGGGCGCAGATGTGGCCGGGCCGGAAGTGCGGCGGCGGCACGCCCCGCAGAGTCTCGACGATTCCCTCGACCGCGACGTGCATTCCTCGCTCCTCGCTGCGGCTTCTATAACGCGCTTCGGCCCGCCGCGGGTGCTTCAGCGCCGCTCCCGTTCGGCATCGGTGGGACAAGGTGCGCCGTCCGCGGCCGTACGCCAACCAGGCCAGCCGCCGCCCCCCGGGCGGCGCGGCGGTTCCGACGGTCGACGCGCCTCGAGGACCCTCCGGTGGAGCGTCAGAGCGCGTCCGCCGGCGCCGCATGGGCGTGCGACTCGTAGTCCCGACCGAAGCGCTTCTCGATCTCTGCCTCCGCCCACTCCGCCACGACGGGACGACCATGCGCGCAGCGCGCGCCGTAGTCGGTCGCGTCGAGCGCGCCGAGCAGCGCTCGCGCTTCGGCCTCGGCGAGCGCATCGTGGGCGCGCACGCTGGCGTGGCAGGCGGCCCGGGCGAGAAGCGCATCGCGGCGGCGCTCGAGCGACTCTCCACGGCCCGTCGCGGAGAGCTCCTCGGCGAGATCGGTGAGGAGCGCGGCGAGCGCCGGCTCCTTCAGCGAAGCGAGTGGTCCTGGCAGCGCCTTCACTGCCAGGGACCCGCCGCCGAAGGGCTCCACCTCGACGCCGATGGCGGCGAGGTCGGCGGCCCCTTCCGCCATCCGCGCCGCGGCGGCCGGCGCCAGCCGGAGGAGGACGGGCATGAGCAGCGGCTGGACGTGGCCGCGCCGCTCGTCCGCCGCGTGCCGCAGCCGCTGGTAGTTCATGCGCTCGTGGGCGGCGTGCTGGTCGACGAGGACGAGCCCGCGTGGACCTTCGCAGACGAGGTAGGTCCGGTGCAGCTGGCCGAGATAGCGCAAGC
>JBJMQJ010000055.1:0-4155 GCA_045802765.1 Myxococcales bacterium | reverse complement strand
TGCCCAGCTGCGGGGCCGCGGCAAGCAGGCGCGAGCGCAGCTCGAGACGGCGGGAGGGAGGCTCGGCGGGCGCGCCGCCGTTGCCGGAAGGTGTCGTGCGGTTTGAGGTCGTGGTCGGAGTTGAGATCGGGGTCGCGTCCGAGGTCGCGTTCGGGGTCGCGGTCGCGTCGGGGGTCGCGGTAGCGTCGGGGGTCGGGGTCGCGGTCACGTCCGGGGTCGCGTTCAGGGTCGCGGTCACGTCCGGGGTCGCGTTCAGGGTCGCGGTCGCGTCCGGGGTCGCGTTCAGGGTCGCGGTCGCGTCGGGAGTCGGGGTCGCCTCCGACGTCGAGGTCGCGTCGGGGGTCGGGGTCGCCTCCGAGGTCGAGGTCGCAATCGCGTCCGGGGTCGCGTTAGCGTTCGGCGTCAGGTTCGCGTTCGGGGTCGCGTGTGCGGTCGGGACCGCGGTCGCGTCCGGGGTCGGGGTCCCGTTCGCGGTCGCCGCCGCGTCCGGAGTCGGCGCTGCCTCCGCGGTCGGAGGCACCGCCTGCGCCGCGGCGGGATCCCGCGGAGGACCCTTCCGGGCCGCTTCTGCGGCGGCAAGCTGCCCCAGGGCGAGCGGCAGATCGCGCAGGAACCGGGTCAAGTCGAACTGCTCCTTCCCTTCGAAGAGCCGGCCGAGCGCGGTGGCCACGCGCTCGAGCGCGCCGCTGCGCAGCTGCTCCATCACGCGCGGAAAGTCGGCGAACAATCTCCGCTGCGACTCGAGCCGCTCGTGGAGAGCTGCCGCGAAGGCGAGCGCCGAGGTGGCCTGCTCGATGTCGCGGCGTACCGAATCGCGCAGCGGCGCCCAGCTTCCGCCGGCGGCGCCCTGAGGCCGCGGCGGCTGCGAATGCTGCTGCGGCCCGGGCCCGCCGGGCGTCCTGACCTGTCCCCTCAGCTTTCGCGCCATCCGGCCGCTTCTTCAACCGGATCGCGGCGCCGGATGCAAGCGAAAGGTGCCGGCGACTGTCGGATGCAGGCGTCTTGCCGGTCCCGCGCGGCTGCGTTACAGCGGGCCCCATGCCGAGGCTGAGGCCCTACGCCGGGACGGATTGGCCGCACTTCCTGCAGCTCGACCTGGAGACGGCGATCGACGCGCTGGGCGAGTCGACCGAGGACGAGCGCCGCAAGCTGCGCGAGAGATGGCCCCAGAAGCTCGCCGCGCAGGGGTTCTCGCCGCAGCGGTTCGCGGCCCCCGGAGCGCAGCTCCTCGTCCTCGAGGGCGACCAGGGCGCCTATCTCGGCCATCTCTGGCTCACCGAGACGGCCGATGCGAGCGGCAAGCGGATCCTCGAGGTCACCACCATGGGCATCGTGCGCGAGGCCCGCGGACAGAAGCTCGGGCGGCTGATCATGCAGCGCGCCGAAGCAGAAGCGCGCGAGCGAGGCATCGAGGACATCGAGCTGTCGGTGGCGGGAAACAACCGCCGCGCCCGCGACCTCTACCGCGACCTGGGCTACGAGACGGTGCGAAGGACGATGCGAAAGCGGCTGCGCTGACCCGCCGCGCGCACCAACTTCGAGAATGACCATGGCAGCGGAGATCTCCGTCGACGACCTTTCGCGCAGGCTCGACCGCGGCGAACGGCCCCTGCTCGTCGATGTCCGGCAGCCCTGGGAGCACCAGCTCGCGCGCCTGCCGGGCAGCCTGCTCCTTCCGCTCGGCGAATTGCCGTCGCGCACGGCCGAGGTGCAACCGGATCCAGGGCAGCTCGTCGTCTGTTATTGCCACCACGGCGTCCGCAGCCTGCACGCGGCTGAAGTCCTCTCGGGCGCCGGCCTTCCGGGCGTCGTCTCCCTGGCGGGCGGCATCGACGCGTGGTCCGAGCAGATCGACCCCTCGGTGCCCCGCTACTGAATGGCGAACACTCGGATGGCGTTTCCCGAGAGGATCAGCGCCTCGTCGGCCGGCGGCAGCCCCAGCCCACGCACCACCTGCAGCTCCCGATCCCACGCGTACGGCAGGTTGGGAAAGTCGGTTCCGTACAGGATCCGATCGGGCCTGCGCCGGAGCATCTCCAGGTCGGGCGGATCGGGAAAGTACCCGGCGATCGCCATGGTGGTGTCGAGGTACAGGTTCGGAAACTCGTCGAGCAGCGCTTCGAAGGCGGCCGGCTCGTCCATGCCCAGGTGCGGCACGATGCAGATCGCGTCAGGGTGCCTCGCCAGCGCGCGCCTCAGCCGCGCCGCCCCGGAGAGCGCCCGCACGTCGGCGCCGTATCCGGCCGACGCCGGCTCGCGGCCGCAGTGGATCACGACGGGCTTGCGATGTCGCGCCGACGCGTGCCAGACGGGGTCGAGGCGCGGATCATCCGGCGCGACCTTCATCACGTGGCTGTGGATCTTGACCCCGTGGAACCCCTGCTCTCCCAGCGCGGCGTCGAGGAGACGCTCCATGCCGTCCTCCCCGGGGAATGCGGTACAGCACGGCACCACCTCGGGGTAGGCGCGCGCGAGCTGTAGCGTGAACTCGTTCAGAGCCGCCGCCATGCCCGGCTTGTGCGCATAGGGCAGCACCACGCAGCGATCGATGCCGCCCTCGCGCAGGGTGCGCACCGCCTCGTCGACGCCGATCCGGTAACGGATGTCCCAGGCGTGCTCGCTGAACCATCCGCGGACCGCCTGGGCGACCCGGTCGGGAAACAGGTGCACGTGCGCATCGACGATCACGCCGCACGTCTATAGGGATCCGGGGACACCATACGCAACTCAAGGTGCCAACTCTCGCCGAATCCCCTGCGGAGTTGCGTATGGTGTCCCCGAAACCCCCCCTATGGTGTCCCCGAATCCACCGAATCCGTGGCGGGTCAGCCGGTGGCGCGGCCGCCGAAGCCGAACATGGCACCGATGCGCGAGAGGAGGTTCGTTTCCTCCTCCGCCTGGGAAACGCCCGCCTCGGCCCGCACCGCGTCGAGGTCCCGCCGGCGCCGGGCGATCACCCCCGCCAGCTCCTCGGCGACGTGGACGTTCTGCGCGAAGACGCGGGAGAAGGCCTCGCGGTCGACCGCGAGCAGCGCCGCCTCGGTGAGCGCCACCACCGTCGCGGTGCGCGGCTCGCCGGTGAGGAGCGACATCTCGCCGAAGAAAGCGCCGCGCCCGAGGCGGGCCACCTCTTTCTCGCCGTTCTCCACCCGCACCCGCACCGCGAGCTCCCCGCGCGCGACGAGGTACAGGGTGTCCCCCGGCTCGCCCTGGCGCACGACCGCCTCGCGCGGACCGTACTCGAGGAACCGGGCGCGTTCCGCGAGGAGCTTGCGATCGGCGGCGCGCAGCGTGGCGAGGAAGTCGATGCGCGAGAGCAGATCGTCCGCGTCGGACAGCTGCTCGCGGCGCCTGCGCTCCTCGGCGTCCGCGGCCCGCTCGCGGAAGGAGAGCATCGTCTGCGGGTACGGCATGTCGATTCCGGCGCGGCGCAGGCCGTACCAGATGGCTTCGTTGACTTCGTCGATGGCCTCGCGTTCGAGCGCATAGCTCTCGGTGAAGAAGCGCACGCGGTAGACCGCCCCGCTGGGATCGAACGACGCGAGCTGGACGGCGGGAGCGGGATCCTTCAGCGCCCGCGTGCAGGAGGCCACCGCCTCGAGCAACGCCGCCTTGGCCCGCGCCGGCGCCACCTCCAGGTCGACCGACACCGACAGCTCGACGCAGTCCTGTGCAGTGGGCCGCGAGTGGTTCACCACCACCTCGCGGCTGATGAGCCCGTTGGGGACGAGGATCTCGTCGTGGTCGCCGGTGAGCAGACGCGTGGAGCGCCAGCCCACGTCGAGCACCTTCCCCCGCCACTTCCCGAAGCTCACCCATTCGCCCTGGTCGAAGGGCTGCTCGGCGTGCAGGGTGAGCCCGCTGAAGAGGTTTCCGAGCGTCTCCTGCAGCGCGAAGCCGAGCACCACGGAGAGCAGGGCGGAGGTGGCGAGCAGCGAAGAGAGGTTCAGCCGGTATTCGAGGCGCAGCACCACCGCGGCGACGACGAACGTTCCCGCATCGGCGCCGGTGCTCCTGCCACCCGGCACCGTCCGCGAGTTTCGCGGTGCCTACACCCGCGGCTTCGAGGCCAGCTGGTTCGCCCCCTGCGATGCCGCCCGGGACGATGCCCTCTGGTGGGTCACGCTCACCGAAGATGCACGGCTCCAGCGTGAC
>JBJMQJ010000005.1:0-6853 GCA_045802765.1 Myxococcales bacterium | reverse complement strand
CCTTCCGCGCGTGGTGGAGCTGACCAACGAGATCGACGTCCTGCTCACGCGCAACCGCATCTTCGTCGACCGCACGCGCGGCATCGGAGTCATCTCCGGCGACGAGGCCCTCGACTGGGGCTTCACCGGCCCCTGCCTGCGCGCCTGCGGGGTCAACTACGACGTGCGCAAGGCGCATCCGTATTCGGTGTACGAGCGGATGGACTTCGAGGTGCCGCTCGGCACCAACGGCGACACCTACGATCGCTACGTCCTGCGGCTGGAGGAGATCCGCCAGTCGCACAAGATCGTCCTGCAGTGCCTCGAGCAGATGCCCCCCGGGCCGATCATCGTGGACGACTGGCGGTACGCGCTGCCGCCCAAGAAGGACGTGTTCAGCTCCATCGAGGGCGTGATGGCGCACTTCAAGCTCATCATGGAGGGCATCCAGGTCCCGCCGGGCGAGGTCTACGCGTACTGCGAGGGCGCCAACGGCGAGCTGGGCTTCCACATCGTGTCGAACGGGAAGGGGAAGCCGTACGCCATCCAGGTGCGCGCGCCGGGGTTCCCGATCCTCTCCGCGCTGCCGCGGCTCATCAAAGGGCACGCGGTGGCGGACATCATTCCCATCTTCGACTCGATCAACATGATCGGCGGCGAGGTCGAGCAATGAGCGATCGGGGCGCGAGCGATCGGATGCCTCCGCCTTCGACTCCGGCCCGGCCGCCGGGGGACCCGCCTCCCTCCGGACCGCCGGGTACCCAGCCCGCCGCGGCCACGACCGGCGGCGGACAGCCTGGAGCGGCGGCGGGGCAGGCGTCCATCGCCGCTCCGCCCAAGGTGGTGCGGCTCGAGGTGGACGGCCGCCCGGTCGAAGCCGACTCGCGCGACAACCTGATCGAGGCTGCGCGCCGCATCGGCGTGCAGATCCCGTACTTCTGCTACCACCCGCGCCTCTCCATCGCGGGCCAGTGCCGCATGTGCCTGGTGGAGACGAGCGACGCGCCGGGGCGCCTGGTGCCGGGCTGCCAGGTGCGCGTGAAGGAGGGCCTCAAGGTCGTCACCACCTCACCGGCGGTGAAGGAGAACCAGCGCGGGTGCATGGAGTTCCACCTCGTCAACCACCCGGTGGACTGCGCCATCTGCGACGAGTCGGGCGAGTGCAAGCTCCAGGACTACTACATGGAGTACGACCACCAGCCGACGCGGATCCGCACCTACAAGATCAACAAGCCCAAGCGCGAGATCTTCGGGCCGCTGGTGGTCTACGACGCCGAGCGCTGCATCATGTGCACCCGCTGCGTGCGCTTCATGGACGAGATCGCCCAGGAGCCGCAGCTCGCCGTCGTCGAGCGCGGGACGTACTCGCTCATCGCAACCTTCCCGGGGCAGCCGCTCGACTCGAAATACTCGGGGAACACGGTGGACATCTGCCCGGTGGGCGCGCTCCTCAACCGCGACTTCCGCTTCCAGAGCCGCGTCTGGTTCCTGAACAAGTCGCCCAGCGTCTGCACGGGCTGCGCGAACGGCTGCAACGTGTACGTCGAGTCGCGCGGGACGGTCGCCTACCGCGAGCTCCCGCGGCGCAACGAGGAAGTGAACCAGGTCTGGATGTGCGACGAGGGCCGGCTCACGCACCATCCGGTCAACGACGGCCGCATCGAGTGGGCACGCCAGGGCCGGGGCGACGCGGCGGAGAGCGTGGGTCCGCGGCTGGCGGTCGAGCGCGCGGTGGAGCTGTTGAAGCCGCTGGCGGGGAAGGGCGGCATCGGGATCTACATCTCGGCGCAGAGCACGATGGAAGAGGCCGCCGCGGCGCTGCTGTTGGGCAAGGAGCTGGGCGCGGAGCGCTATTTCCTGGGCGGCAAGCCGGCGGGCGACGCGGACGAGTTCCTCATCCGCGCGGACAAGAACCCGAATACGCGCGGCGTGAAGCTCGCCGGCGAGGCGTTCGGCGCGCGCATCGAGGAGCGCCCGCCCGAGGGCATCAAGGCGATGTTCGCGATGCGGACCGACGGGATCTCGGAAGCCCTGGCGCAGCGGCTCGAGCTGCTCGTGGCGGCCGCGCAGAACGAGGACGAGGCGACGCGCGCGGCGGACGTCACCCTCCCGTGCATGGCCGTGTACGAGCAGGAAGGGTCGCTGGTGAACTGGTACGGCCGCCTGCAGCGCGTCTGGCCGTCGGTGCCCGCCCAGCGCGGCGATGCGGCGCCGGGGTGGCTCTGGGTGGAGCGCATCCTGGCCGGGCTCGGGTATACGCACGGCGTGAAGAGCGCCTCCGCCGCGTTCCAGCTCCTGTCGGGGCGCAGCGCCGACCTGGCCGAGCTGACGCTGGAGCGGATCCCCGAGCAGGGCGTGGTGCTGCCGCGCCTGCTGCCGGCCGAGTGGCCCAAGCGCGCTCCGCGGCCCGCCGCGCCGCAAGAACCGCGCGGGCCGCAGACCACGCCGCCGGGCACCAAGGTCGGGGACGAAGCCTCCGGAGGGTCGCGGTAGTCGCCGCCATGGTCGGTGGCGCTACGCTTTTCACAGAGTGGATGTAAAGGAACCGTTCTGAATGGCCCAGCATCCTCCGCATCCGTTTCCGGACGCCATTGCCCCGGACAGCCGGCTCCACCCGGAGCCGCCGCCTGCTCCGCCCGGCGTGAAGCTCCCCATCCCGACGCTGGCGACGCCGCTCTCGCGGCTCGCCGCCAAGGACTTCGGGTCGGTCTACCCGCCCAAGCCGCAATTCGGGCCCTGGCTCGCCGCCACGACGGCCGGATGGGCGGCATTCGCGGGAGTGCTGCTCGCCGTCTCGTGGGTGCTGTACTTCATCGTCTGGCTCTTCAAGACGATCTTCCAGGACCGGCCGAACGTCGCCGGCGGCGTGGGCGAGGGAATCGGCAACATCGTCGCCCTCATCCTCGTCTTGATCATGGTGACCGCGACGCTCCTCACCATGGCCGAGCGCAAATGGAGCGCCCTGATGCAGAACCGCATCGGGCCCAACCGCGCGCGCCTGCCCATCCCGGGCCTCTCCGAACGGCCGCTCAAGGGCATCCCGCACATCCTCGCGGACGTGCTGAAGATGCTCTTCAAGGAGGACTTCATCCCCGAGGGCGCCTCGCGGAACAAGTTCCTCTTCAACCTGGCGCCGCTGCTCGCGTTCGCTCCGGCGTTCTGCCTGTTCGCGGTGGTCCCCGTCGGTCCGGAGATCACCTTCCTCGGCAAGCGCATCGCGCTGCAGGTCGCCCGCGTCGACTGGGGCATCCTCTACGTCTTCGCGCTCGCCTCGCTGGCGGTCTTCGGCACGGCGCTCGCCGGCTGGACCTCGAACAACAAGCTGGCGCTCCTCGGCGGCCTGCGCGCCTCCGCGCAGCTCGTCTCGTACGAGGTGACGCTGGGCCTCACGCTGGTCGGCGTCTTCATCGTCTTCGGCACGCTCCGCCTGGACGCGATGGTGCTGCAGCAGGGACCGACCGAAGCGATGCTGCGCTCGGCGATCCGCACCGGCACGCCGGACGGGTCGCTGGTCTTCGGCTGGCTGCCGGGATGGGGCGCTCTCTTCCAGCCGCTGGGGATGGTGCTGTTCCTGGTCGCCGCCATGGCCGAGATCAAGCGCGCGCCGTTCGACACGCCCGAGGGGGAAAGCGAGATCATCGGCTACTTCCTCGAGTACTCGGGGCTGAAGAGCGGCCTGTTCCTCATCGCCGAGTTCGCCGAGGTGGTCGTGGTCAGCGGCATCGTCGCCGCCGTCTTCCTGGGCGGCTACCACATCCCCTGGATCGAGCCGCCGCTGGCGCGCGCCTTCGACGGGCTGCTCGGCATCGCAGGCACGTCGTGGCTGGCGATCCTTCAAGTTTTCACCTTCCTGCTGAAGATGCTGCTGCTCATCTGGGTGCAGATGCTGGCGCGCTGGGCGTTCCCGCGCTTCCGCTTCGACCAGATCATGCGGCTGGGCTGGAAGATGATGTTGCCCGTCTCGCTGGCGAACGTGGCGGTGACCGCGGGCATCTGGCTGTGGGCCGGCCGGGAGGGCCTGGCCTGGATGGGCATCCTGGAGTGGGCCGCGCTGCTCTTCTTCCTGGCGCTCTCCGCGGGAGCGAAGGCGAGCGCCGAGCCAGGCAGTCACACCAGCACCGTCGCGGCGCACTGACGCAGATCTCGTTGCGCCGCCTGGGCGCGAGGACACACTTCCCCGACTACCACGATGGCACAGCTCCCCGACACGACAGCGCACGACGAGCGCCGCAGCCCGGGCCCTACGAGCGACCTCTCTTTCGGGGAGCGCTTCTACCTGCGCGAGGCCATCAAGGGCATGGGGGTCATCGCCCGGCACTTCTGGCGCAACCTGTTCGGTTACCGGGATCCGAACCCGGAGGTGCTCGACCGGCGCGGGCCGGGCGTGAACCTCGTCTCCACCATCAGCTACCCCGAGGAGCGCAAGCCGTACCCGCCGGGGTACCGCGGCATGCACCGCCTGACGGTGCGCCCCGACGGCCGCCCGCGCTGCGTCGCCTGCTACATGTGCGCCACGGCCTGCCCGGCGCAGTGCATCTACATCGAGGCGGGCGAGTACGAGGACCAGGCCATCGAGAAGTACCCGGTGCGGTTCGAGATCGACGAGCTGCGCTGCATCGTCTGCGGCTTCTGCGTGGAGGCCTGCCCCAAGGACGCCATCCGCATGGACGCGGGCACCCACGCCCCCGCGGTCCTCTCGCGGCCGCTGGCGGTGTTCGACAAGGAAGCGCTCTTGAAGGGCCCCCCGGTGGAGCATGCCTCGGACGTGCTCACCTACCGCGTGCCGCTCCGCACCGTGGCGCCCCCCGACGAGGACCGCGGCCCGAGCGACTGAGGTCGCGCTACGGCGGCGCTACTGAGTAGCAGGGGGCGCGCCGACGGGTGACACGACCTCCCAGTGAAGGTCATCGGGCGCCTTCCCGCGGACCCGCAGCCGGCCCATGTGTATGCCGCGGAGGTGATGCGCGGCGCAGATGCTGACCAGGTTGGACGGGTCGTCCGAGCCTCCGGCCGACCGGAACTCGATATGGTGCACGTGCGCGGCGGGGCGGCTGCAGCCTGGCTTCTGGCACATCCAGCGATCCCGCTCCAGAACCCGCCTCTGGACCGTGTTCGCCTGCGTCAGGGCGGGCTTCCAGGTCTCCACGAAGTGCGCCGCTATCCTGCCGTAGCATTCGCCGGGCGAAAGCCCGCGCCCCGCGGCCTTCCGGGCCGTCCGAAAGGTCGACAACAGCCTCTCCGCGACCCGCCGCGGCGCCCAGATCTCGTATTCGCCGCGCGCGCACATCTGCGCTTCGCGCTGGCCCAGGAGCTCGCGCCGCAGCGCGACGCAGGTCAGCCGCTGAGCGCGGCCGATCCATTCGTCGATCGACTCCTCGTCAGCGTGCCGCGCGATGAGCCGCGCTTTCTCATAGGACACCCGCCGCTGGCTCATCGCCTGACGCAGCGCGGGCAGCTCGTACAGCCTCCGCTCGAGCGCGGCGCGCTGCTCGACCGCGCGCTCGGACATGCCCAACCGCTCGCTGCAGTAGTGCTCGAAGGAGGCGAATCCGAGGAGCCGCCATCCGTCCACCTTGAGGAACAGCATGGCGAGGTGCCCGAGCACCTCGTCCGACCGCTGGCGCCGCTCGACGAGCGTGCGCAGCTCCTGGTGAAGCCGGCGCACATCTGCGTCGTCGGACGGCGGGCCCGGCGCAGCCACCGGATCGGGTTGCGCGAGGAACGCCCATTGCGCCGTCTGCTTCTCCAGCCACTCTTTCGCTGGATCGAGGAACTCGGCGGCGGGCGCGGAGAGCAAGGCATCCGCGGCGCCGCCATCCTGGGGCGGCCCATGAAAGCCTTCGAATTCATCGCAAAGGGCTTCCGCGCGCACCCACCTGGGCGAAGTGGCGCCGACGATCTTGCCGGAAAGCTGCTCGGCCTCCTCGACGACTGGCCGGAGCTCGGGCGGCAGCCGGATACGGACGCAAACGTACTCCTCATCCTCCTCGGCGCCGCCTCCGGTCGCGTTTTTCACCGCGTCCTGGAGCGCACGGACGGTCCCCTCGCGCGCCCGTTCTACCCAGTGGGCTTCGGCCTCGCCCCGCGCGAGAGGCAGGACGGCTCGCGCCTGGCGGACACTCACCTCGCCGGCGCGCACGGCCGCCCGCAGCAGGGGACGGCTGCGCAGCTCCCGGGCGAGGCGCGCCATCTTCTGCGCGGTGCTGGCGTTGATCCCGAGCTCCTCGCGCGCATAGTCGCCGATGCCGGCGTAGCCGAGAATGAGCGTACGGTCGCCTGTGGCCAGCGAGGCGAGCCGCTCGCCGATGGCGACGTCGAGCGCGCCGTGGCCGCGCGCGACGAGGGCGAGCAGGGACTCGATGGCGCGCACCACCGCGAAGCGCTCGACCTCGGTCCGCACGCGCGGTAGCGGCCACCCGAGGAGCGACGCGGCGGAGGAGAGCTGCCGCAGCCGGGCGTCGAGCGTCTCGAGCTGCGAAGAAGGTACGTTCACGCAACGATCGTAGCACCCCCCTCCGACATCGAACCGGGGCAACCGGCGCGGGCGGTCGCGCAGATTGAGGTTTTTCTTTGGGCAGACGGAGTGCGCCCGACGGCGACTTACCGCGGCGCCACCGGTCGCCGTGCTACATGTGCGCCGCCGATGGGCCGCCTTCACCGGCACTGGTTACGGCCGGAACAACCCAGGGGTGCGGAGTGTACCTTGCCGTCGCAGCGCTCCTTCTCCGTTTAGGCGCCACCACGATACCGTCGGAGCAGTCGCCAAAAGTACGCTGTGATGAATCACTTCCCGCAGGACCGATCGGCAGCGCCGCCGGGGACTTCTCGCGCGTCGCTGAACTAATCGGCATCGCGCCTGTACGCTCGCAACTGT
>JBJMQJ010000054.1:0-4863 GCA_045802765.1 Myxococcales bacterium | reverse complement strand
CTGCTCGGGGGGCGCACGCCCACGAGTTCATCCAGCGCCTGCCGCGCGGCTACGACACGGTGGTTGGCGAGCGAGGAAACCTTCTCTCGACCGGCGAGCGGCAGCGTGTGGCGATCGCGCGGTCGCTGCTGATGGATCCTCCCGTGCTGATCCTTGACGAGCCGACCTCGGCGCTCGACGCGGAGTCCGAAGCGCTGGTCCAGGAGGCCCTGGCCCGGCTCACCAAGGGGCGCACCACGTTCGCCATCGCCCACCGCCTCGGAACGGTGGTGGGCGCCGACCGGATCGTCGTCCTCAAGGACGGTCGGTTGATCGAGCAGGGTACGCATGCCGAGCTGATGGCGCGTGCGGGGTATTACCGATCGCTCGTCGAGCGGCAGACGCGCGGCCTGTTGCCGGCAACCGATTCGGCCGGCGTGGCGCCGGGCGCCGCCGAGGGGGATCGGCGAAAGCATGCCGTCGATTTCGTAGCTCCTCCAGAGCTGCCTCCGTAGCGTCCCGGACGAGCCGCTCTCCGTTCTCTCCGCAGACTTGCGTATCGCTCGCGCGTGTGTCTTCCGCGCCTACCGGCGCGTGCCTACTCTTCGACGAAGGGAGGCAGCATGCACCCTGGAGAAATCCTCATTACCGGCGGGGCAGGATTCATCGGCTCGCATCTCGCCGACGAGCTGCTCGCCCACGGCTATCGGGTGCGCGTGCTCGATTGTCTCGCAGAGCAGGTGCACGGGAGGGCCGCCGATCGCCCTGCGTACCTCGACCCGGCGGTCGAGCTGGTGCGCGGAGACGTGCGCGATGCGGCTGCGGTGCGGCGCGCGCTCGACGGCGTGGACGCGGTGTTTCACTTCGCCGCCGCGGTGGGCGTCGGCCAGAGCATGTACGAGATGGCGCACTACACCTCGATCAACAATCTCGGCACGGCGGTGCTGCTCGAGGCGCTCGTCGAGAAGCGCGTGAAGCGGCTCATCATCGCCTCGAGCATGAGCATCTACGGCGAGGGCCTCTACCGCACCTCGGACGGCGCGACCGCGGCCGCCGTCGAACGGACCCAGGAGCACATGAAAAAGGCGCAATGGGACCCGCGCTCGCCGACGGGACAGGCCCTCACGCCGCTGCCGACGCCGGAGACCAAGCGCCCCGCCCTCTCGTCGGTGTACGCGCTCAGCAAGTTCGACCAGGAGCGGCTCTGCCTGATGATCGGCAAGGCTTACGGCATTCCCACCGTGGCGCTGCGCTTTTTCAACGTATACGGGCCGCGGCAGGCGCTCGGAAACCCGTACACCGGGGTGCTGGCCATCTTCGCGGCGCGGCTGATGAACGGGAACGCGCCGCTCATCTTCGAGGACGGTCTGCAGCAGCGCGACTTCGTCAACGTGCACGACGTCGCCCGCGCCTGCAGGCTCGCGCTGGAGATCGAGCACGCCGCGGGCGGCGCGTTCAACGTCGGCAGCGGGCGCGCCTTCACGGTGCGCGAGGTGGCGCATACCCTCGCCATGGCGCTGGGCAAGCCGCAGATCCGCCCCGAGATCACCGGGCGCTATCGCGTCGGCGACATCCGCCACTGCTTTGCCGACATCTCGCTGGCGCGGCGCGTGCTGGGATACGAGCCGCAGGTGACCTTCGAGGAGGGCCTCGCCGAGCTGTGCGAATGGCTTGCCGGTCAGAGCGCGCACGACCGCGTCGCCGAGATGCGCGCGCAGCTCGAGGCGCGGGGGCTTACTGCATGAGCACGCGAAAGGCAGGTGACGGAAGAGACGGCACGGCCGCGGCGCACCCGATGCGCCACGCCGTGATCTTCGGAGGGGCTGGGTTCATCGGCAGCAACGTCGCGCACCGGCTGCTCGCAGAAGGGCAGCGGGTGGTGATCTTCGACAGCCTGGCGCGGGCGGGCGTCGAGCGGAACGTCGCCTGGCTCAAGGCGGAGCACGGCGACCGCGTTCGCGTGCAGGTCGGCGACGTTCGCGATGCGGAAGGAGTCCGGCGCGCGGTGCGCGGCGCCGGCCAGGTCTTTCACTTCGCCGCCCAGGTGGCGGTGACGACGAGCCTCGTCGATCCGCTGCAGGATTTCGAGGTGAACGCGCGCGGGACGATCAACGTGCTGGAGGCGATCCGCGCCCAGGAAACGCGGCCGTCGCTGGTCTTCACCTCGACCAACAAGGTGTACGGCGGGCTGACGGATCTCGCGCTCCGCGTCACGGGGCGCCGCTACGAACCGATCGACGCGGCGACGCGGCTGCGCGGCGTCAGCGAGGCGCGGCCGCTCGACTTCGAGAGCCCCTATGGCTGCTCGAAGGGGTGCGCCGATCAGTACGTGCTCGACTATGCGCGCACCTACGGCGTGCCGGCCGTGGTGTTCCGGATGAGCTGCATCTACGGTCCGCGCCAGTTCGGCACCGAGGACCAGGGCTGGGTGGCCCACTTCCTCATCCGCGCGCTACACGGGCAGCCGATCACGCTCTACGGCGACGGGATGCAGGTGCGCGACGTGCTCTTCGTCGACGATCTCGTCGAGGCGATGCTGCGCGCCCATGCCGGCATGCAGCGCCTTTCGGGCCAGGTATTCAACATCGGCGGGGGGCCCGAGCGGAGCCTCAGCCTGCTCGAGCTGCTGCAGCTCATCGGCGAGCTGAACGGGCGCTTGCCCGAAGTGCGAATCGAGCAGTGGCGCACCGGCGATCAACGCTACTACGTGTCGGACACGCGGAAGTTCCGGAACGCCACGGGGTGGGCGCCGGCTGTGAGCGTGCGCGACGGCGTGCGGCGGCTGCAAGCCTGGCTGTGCGGGCTCGGCGAACGCGTGGCGGGAAAGCCAGCGCACAACGACGAAGCGACCGCGGGGTAAGCAGTGCGTGCGCGGCGGTCCATGCAGGTCCTGATGACCGCCGACGCCGTGGGCGGCGTCTGGACCTACGCGCTCGACCTGTCGCGGGCGCTCGCCGAGCGGAGCGTGAGCGTGGCGCTTGCCGTGATGGGGCCGCGCCCTTCTGGTGCCCAGCGCGCGCAGGCCGGAATGGTCCCGCGTCTCACCCTCCACGAAGCGGACTTCCGGCTCGAATGGATGGACGATCCCTGGGACGACGTCCGCCGCGCGGGGGACTGGCTGCTCGGCCTGGAGCGGCTGGTGCGTCCCGACGTCATTCATCTGAACGGGTACTGCCATGCTGCGTTGCCGTTTCGCGCGCCCGTGGTGGTGGTGGGGCATTCCTGCGTCCTGAGCTGGTTCGAAGCAGTCAAAGGTTGCACGGCGCCGGAGCGCTACGACCGGTACCGCGCCGAGGTGAGGCGCGGGCTTCATGCGGCGGCGCAAGTGGTGGCACCCAGCGCGGCGATGCTGGGCGCGCTGCAGCGATTCTACGGCCCCCTGCGGCGGACGCAGGTCATCCCGAACGGCCGGTCGGCCGATCGATTCGATCGACTTGGCAAGATGGCCAAGGAGCCGGCCGTGCTCGCGGCAGGCAGGCTGTGGGATGAGGCGAAGAACCTAGCGGCGCTCGACGCGGCGGCCTCTTCGCTGCCCTGGAATGTGCGGGTGGCAGGCGACGCGCGGGATCCCGCGGGTCGCGAGCTCTCGGCCACGCACGTGCAGCTGGTCGGGCCGCTCCCTCCAGACGCGCTGGCCGGGGAGATGGCGCGGGCAGAAATCTATGCGCTGCCGGCGCGCTACGAGCCCTTCGGGCTCTCCGTGCTCGAGGCGGCCCTCGCACGATGTGCGCTGGTCCTCGGCGACATCGCCTCGCTGCGCGAGATCTGGAGCGGCTGCGCAGTCTTCGTCGATCCCGCCGATCCGCGGACGCTCTCGCGCGCGCTGCTCGACTTGATCGCGGATCCCTCGCGGAGGGAGCAGCTCGCGGCGCGGTCGCGCGCGCGCGCCGCGGA
Source organism: Myxococcales bacterium (assembly GCA_045802765.1). Classification (GTDB taxonomy): domain Bacteria; phylum Myxococcota; class Myxococcia; order Myxococcales; family 40CM-4-68-19; genus VBKO01. The sequence goes on along the minus strand of JBJMQJ010000054.1, from coordinate 990 downwards.
GCTGACCGCGGCGCGGATGGCGGACTCCTATCTCGCCACGTATCTCGCTCTGCGGCCGCCTCGGGCGGAGGCAATCGCATGAAGCTCGTCCTGTTCTGCCACTCGCTGCTCTCCGACTGGAACCACGGCAACGCGCACTTCCTGCGCGGAGTCGTCACCGAGCTCTGCGCCGGCGGGCACGTGGTTGTCGCGTACGAGCGGCGCGACGCGTGGAGTCTGCAGAACCTCGTCGAAGAGCGCGGCGAGGCTCCCCTGCGGCGGGTCCGCGAGGTGTATCCGGCGATCGATCCCGTTCGCTACGATCCGGCGACGCTGGACGTCGAAGCGGCCGTCTCGGACGCCGACGTCGTCCTGGTCCACGAATGGAACGATCCCGATCTCGTGCGGCGCCTCGGCGTGCTGAGAGGCGCGGGCGGCCGGTTCCGCCTGCTCTTCCACGATACACACCACCGCAGCGCATCGGCGCCCCACGAGATCGGGAAGTACGACCTCTCCTTCTACGACGGCGTGTTGGCGTTTGGCCGCGTCGTCCGCGACCTCTACCTGCGCAAGGGATGGGCGCGGCGCGCGTGGACGTGGCACGAGGCGGCGGACATCCGCGTCTTCCGTCCGAAGATGGCGCGGCCGGAGTGGGATCTCGTCTGGATCGGAAACTGGGGGGACGGCGAGCGCAGCGCCGAGTTGCACGAGTTCCTTCTCCGCCCGGTGAAGGAGCTGGGTCTGCGCGCGCTGGTGCACGGAGTCCGCTATCCGGAGCACGCGCTCGCCGCGTTGCGCGACGCAGGGATCGAGTACCGGGGCTGGCTCCCCAACTTCGAGGTGCCCGACGTGTTCGCGCGCGCCCGGGTTGCGGTACACGTGCCGCGCGGGCCGTACACGCTCGCGCTGCCTGGAATCCCGACCATCCGCCCGTTCGAGGCGATGGCCTGCGGGATCCCGCTCATCTCCGCGCCGTGGAACGACGCGGAACGCCTCTTCAGGGACGGCGAT